>CAVGEZ010000091.1:0-2014 GCA_963628445.1 uncultured Eubacteriales bacterium | reverse complement strand
TTTTATCAGATTCGCCAACTTTTATATATTCATCTAAAAAATCCTTATACATAGTAATACTCACCTTCTTTAAGACTTAATACTAATTATTAAACATATAACGATATACTAAATACATTAGTTTCTAATATTTAAATTAGGTATTTTAATATCATTTTATTGTATTGTTTATAACTTTTCAACATTTTAATACTTATAAAAATAATAAAAAACTAGAAACTAAAATGAGTATTACCTTTAATTTCTAGTATATTATATTATTAATTTATTTTATGTCTTTTAACAAATTCAAAATAAAATAAAATTAAAGACGCAATGAAAGCTAATACTTCAGTTATAGGGAAAGATAGCCATACTCCAGTTTCTCTAAATATTCTAGATAAAATAATTGATATTATAATTATTAATAAATATCTAATTAACGATATAACAAGTGAAGGAAGTCCTTTAGATAATGCCTCAAATACACCACTTATCACATATGAGAAACTTGATACAATAAATCCTAATGATATAATTCTTAATGCTTTAGCACCAATTTCTATAGTAGTAGCATTCTTAGTAAATATAGCTATAAATAAATCTGGTATACTTAAAAACAATATAGTACCAATACACATAACTATTACACTAATAATAAGTGAGTATAATACAATCTTATTAACTCTCTTATATTCATTAGCTCCTTCATTATAACTAATGATAGGTCTTATACCTTGTACTAATCCACTTAAGATAAAATATAAGAATGTTTGTAATTTATAATATACACCAAGTACAAATACATAAGACGAACCAAAACTAGATAGTATAGCATTTAGTCCTATAATCATAAATGAAGGTAGTGCTAGATTAAGAGATGATGGAATACCTACACTATATAATTTCTTAATTATATTCTTATCACCCTTAGCCTTAAAATTAACTTTAAGAGTTAAATTACTTCTAATAAATATAACTATATAAGTAATAAGACCTACTAAAAGAGAAATTCCTGTTGCAATAGCTGCACCCTTTACTCCCATATTAAATACAAAAATAAATAAAGGATCAAGTACAATATTAACTAAGGCACCTATCGCCATTGCAATCATTGTTATAATCATCTTACCTTGAGATTGCAATATTTTCTCTAAAGCCATTGAAATAGTTGTACATGGAGCAAATATCGAAACTATATAGAAATACTCTACTCCATCATTAATTATTTCAGTATCATCAGTAAATAAACTTAAGAAACTTTTTGCAAAAAGACAAGATAATACTGCAATAATTATCCCATGAATTAGCGCAACTATCACACCCATTTTAGCACTGTATTCTGCGTTTTTAGTGTCACCAGATCCCATATAGAATCCAGTTAGAGAAGCAATTGCGACACCAAAACCTATTCCAAACGCACTAGGTAAATATTGAATAGGATATATTAGCGAGATTGCAGTCATCGCATTTTCTGATACCTTAGATACAAAATAGCTATCTACGATATTATAAAGTCCATTAATAATCATTGATATTATTAATGGTAAGCTCATTTTAAAAATTAAACTTAAAATATTGTTTTCTTTCATATATGATTTTTCCATATAAATCACTCACCTTTGACATAATCAAGTGGCGAAAAGAATTAATGAAAAATCCACATAAATTTTCTTGTATGTATTCTATCACAACTATTTAAATCTATTCAAGAGAAACATTTAAAATAATTATAAAAAGCATAACCTAATTAAATTATAGTTAGGTTATGCTTATAATTTTAGTTTTGAATATTAAGTTCTGATTTTTCTAATTCATACATATATAATTTATCAGTATTCAAATCAACTTTATGCATATCTACACCATTAATTTGGCTGTTATTATAGGTTTTATAATAATATATACCTTTATCTAAATTCATACATGAAGTATATATGGTTATTTCAAATCCATCTTTCACCTTACACAAACCTCTAGTTTGTGATACAGTTTCAAGAACATGGAAAAATTGATTAACACTTGATGTCTCATC
>CAVGEZ010000090.1:0-2023 GCA_963628445.1 uncultured Eubacteriales bacterium | reverse complement strand
ACATTATTATCATAGCATTTCATTTATGAAATTGCAATATCAATTATTTGAAATTAAAAAAATCACAAATTAATGTGACTAATTTCTTATCTTTTTAATTTATCCACTTTTATAAATACAAATCCATTATTATTAATATATTTATCTATTACGCCTCTGGTTTCACTAGGTGAACATGCAGTAAAGCGCAAATCAAGCATTTTGTTGCAATGTGTGGTAATTAAAACTTATTATTCACTTAATTTTAATCATTAACTTTCCAATAACCAGTTTTATTTGATCCTACTCTTTCAATATATCCTTTTTCTTTTAAAATTTTAATTATATTATCTATTGACGTTTTACCAAGAGAACAAGTAATTTCTAATTCTGGCTTTGTTATATTTGGGTTATTTCTAATTTCTGCTAGCACCCTAACTTGAGTTCCGTTAAGCGTTTTATCACCCACTTTATCACCCACTTTATCACCCATGTTGTTAACAAAATTAAATGGTATTGTGACTAATATACTATTATCTTCAAAGGTATAGGCATCTTTAGTATATTTAGAAGTTACAATAGGGACACCTCTTCCTGTTTTCTCACTTATATGTAGTTGCAAAAATATTTCTGATAATTTTTCATTAGCCGGAATTGAATGCCCTTTAAAAAAGCCATTTTTAGTTTGAAGTGGTGCAATAGTTCCACGTGATAATATTTCAATCAGGCAGAATATACAGTTATCATTGGTTCATTTTTATCAACCCATCTATTATGTAAAAAAGCATTAACAACAGCTTCACGGAAAGCATCTTTGTCAAACAATCTAACTTCTTTTCTTTCTACAATTGTATCACTTTCATCCGTTTGAAAAACATTAATTACATCCATATACCTTAATACATCATCTAACGAATATAATAAACATTGATAACCAAATTCACGAACTGCATATAATTTACTTGTCTTACTTTTACCTGTGAATATAGCAACCCTTATAAATATAGGATAAAATCTATTACAATAATTCAGCTAACAAGCATCATTTATTTCTCCAATAAATTTTAAAATCAAGGATGATAAATTCGGATTATCATTTGTATTTAGTGAAATTATTTTTTTTAATTCTTTTAAAATATATTGCGAATTTTTCTTAATCTTCCACATGAAATAATAATTTAGTGAAATATAAATATATTGTTCTAGGCTTTGAAATTTATTAGTAGTAATTTTAATAAAACAATCAATTTTATCATTACAATTTATATCATTTAACAGTTTATAAATAGATTCACAGACACATTCAACATTTTTATTATTAACATAATAATTATAATATGAAGTTAATAAATCCCAATATCTATAAAACTGTTTATACAAATAGACATCATTAATTTCTTTATAAAATTTAATTTCATTTTCTATTTTTGATAAATCATAATTTGCATAATATTTTTGTGAATTTTGATTATTTTTTAAATCCGTACTAAAATTTAAATCATAGGCATTTTTTTTAATATACAACATTATATCTTTTGATTTGTTTAAGTTATATTTAAAATTAAATGAATCTATTGCAATATCGGCTAAAACATATGGTTCCTTTGCATTATATAATATATTAAAGAAATCTTTTTCTAAATTATTCTCAAATACTTTTTTTAAAATACTAATATTTCTATCAATATATCTTTTTTTTATTTTAAAATTTGATGTATTATGTGAATTAATAGAATTCGTTTTATATTTTTCAACCAAAGCATTTATATTTATCATAATGTAATACCTAACAATCTTATTTTTTCTATTTTATGATTCATATTAATATCTCATTAATTAATTTTTTGACAAACTAACAAAAAATTTAATGATTCTTAACAATTTTTATCTTTATACCTATAAATCCATTATTATTAATATATTTATCTATTACGCCTCTGGTTTCACTAGGTGAACCTGCAGTAAAGCGCAAGACTACCCACTATCTTACATTAAAGATTATTATTTACTTTATTCTAATCATTAACTTTCCAATAACCTACTT
>CAVGEZ010000089.1:0-2164 GCA_963628445.1 uncultured Eubacteriales bacterium | reverse complement strand
CGGCACAAAAATGGAAAAATCATCCAAAATTTAAATATACTGAAAAAGAAATAGAATTTCTAAAATTATATAAAGAAAATTTAAAAACAAAATAAAAAGAGCATAGTATTGGAAGTACTATACTCTAATAGAACCATATAATGATTCAGTTGCATTTTGATTATATGGTTAAAACTTTGATTTGTCAATAAGGAGGATTAATTATATGATCAAAGGACAAACAAATTACGAAAAATATAAGGTTTTAAGACCATTATACTCAAATCATGAATATGATAAATATGGATTTCCAATCATACGAAAAGATGAGTTTAGTTATAAAGATTGGAATGACACTAAAATATGTAATTTTAAAAATATTAAAGGGCAGAAAGAAAAAGATAAATCTATTGTTTGTATGTTTAATTACGATAACATTATTAATAATATTTGGAATGATCCATATAAGTATTTAATTAAATTCCTCGGATTTAAAGCTATTTGCACACCTGATTACAGCGTTTATCCTGGTATGAATATTAACGATATTAGATATAATATTTATAGAAATAGATGGATTGGCTGTTTGTGGCAAGAAAAAGGATTTAAGGTAATACCTACAATACAATGGGCTTTAGAAGATACATATGATATGTGTTTTTCAGCAGTTGAAAAGGGTAGTGTCGTAATTATTTCAACATTAGGATGTAGTTCAAATTATGATGTATTTCTAAAAGGCTTTAATAAGATGAAAGAAGTTATTGAGCCTTCTTTAATCATTGTATTTGGTAAGATGTTAGAAGGAATGACAGGTACGTTTTTACACTTCGACTATATGGATTCTTTTGTTTATAAAGAAAAAAGTTTTAAACAATTAAGCTTATTTCCTCTAGATAGTGTTTTTAAAATTGAAAGAGGTGATTATTATGGGAAGTAGGGGAGCATTTATAAGTGTAGATAGAGGAGATTTTAATTTTGTTGAAAACGGAAAACGGTATGAAACTATTGGTCAAATGGATAATATTCAAGTATTGAGTATGGGAACTGCCAGAAACGTAAAAGCACCAGAATATTCTCATAGTGCTAATAGAATATATGTTATTTTGAAGGATAAAAAGATTAAACACATTTCGTTTTATGATGGTGATCATAAGCAAATTAAAGTTATAGATTTTGAACATTATCATTATGGCTTGAAACCACACGTGCATTATATGTTAGATCATACTGATAAAGGAATTCCTTTGTCGAAAGAAGATTTAGATTTGATTGAAAAAATCAAAAGGAGATTATCGTTATGAGAAAAAATGAATATAAATCTATAAATGAGTTTATAGGCGAGTATTCTGGTGAAAGAAATGATAAATATGACACTGTATATGGTCTTGATTTTAAATTTAATGGGAAACTTTATCGTATGACTATGGACCAAATGGAACCAGATGATCTTAGAAAAAAGTTTGAAAGTAAATTAAAAAGAAAATTAGGAATATATGAAGTAGCATTAGTAGATGCAAATATTATTACTGAATTTCAATTTAATGAGTATCATTTTATTGGGTGGTATGATGATATTTATGATTTGCTTGAAAATTGTTATATTGATGGAAGAAAATTTAAATATGTAATAATGGATGATGACACAATAATTGAAGGAAAAGATTAAATAATAACTTTTTGATGTTAAACAACAAATAATTGTATGTCTTTGCATCTCCTCTCATTGTTTCACCTAATAAATCTATGGACGCAATAAATAATAATGGGTTTGTATGTATTGAAGTATGTATGAATATAAGACGAGGAAGTACTAAGAATGAAGTGAACCCCAAAAGTGAGTGACAAAACGCTTAATAGTTCTCAAGTTAAGGTAATTGCGGAAATTATAAATAATCCAAATATAACAAAGCCAGAATTGGAAGTTACTTGTTCTCTTGGTAAAACATCAACAGATAATATAATTAAAATTTTAAAAGAAAAAGGATATATTGAAAGAGTAGTATTAAATAAAACTGGGTATAGGAAGGTTAATGATAAAAATTAAGTGAATAATAATCTTTAATTGCCACACATTGCAACAAAATGTTTGATTTGCACTTCCTTGCAAGGTTCACCTAGTGAAACCAGAGGCGTAAATAAAAAATATGGAAATAATAATGGATTTCTTACAAGAATAATTATGTAT
>CAVGEZ010000088.1:0-2264 GCA_963628445.1 uncultured Eubacteriales bacterium | reverse complement strand
AACTTCAAGCTCAATATGATGAGTTTTGCAAGAAACATAATCGAGTTAGGAATGATTGGAGAATTTCTATCGGTGATGTGGAACGTGGTGCATTTAAACAAATAAATAATATTAGAAATAATCCGAACGAAAATGTAACACAAAATGAGAATGAAGATAAATTAGATGAAGTTACAAAAACAAATAGCAAGGAGAAAATCAATCGTGATGCTATCGAAAAAGAATTAAGTC
This sequence comes from uncultured Eubacteriales bacterium, assembly GCA_963628445.1. Taxonomy (GTDB): domain Bacteria; phylum Bacillota_I; class Bacilli_A; order Acholeplasmatales; family Anaeroplasmataceae; genus JAEELC01. Next base: position 2,033 of record CAVGEZ010000088.1, on the reverse strand, counting down.
CTAATACAAAAGAGATAATTAAAATATTAGATAATGCAAAAGTAGAAAAAAGGGAAGTTAGAAAATTAGCTGAACCTTTAAGTGATTTTAAAATAATTTATAAAGTTGGTGGTGTAGACAATTCGTTGGGGTCATGTGCTTCATTAGCTTTATCATATATTGCGAACAAAATGGGCTATGATGTTACAGATTATAGAGGTGGTTCATCACAATATATTTTTTCTGATCCATCCACTCTTGATAAAATATCCAGTATTGATGGATTATCAAAGATTGAAGAAAAGGCAGGAAATGACTATTTATTTCCAAATCAAATATTTGATAAGTGTTGGGAACAAACTACACCTGGAAACGAGTATCTAGTAGTAACAGGCGAACATGCAGCTATTGTTAGAGAAAAAGGAAATAAAAAGTCTTATTTAGAATTACAATTAGGTCCGAATGAAAACGGATGGAAGAAATGGTCTAGTGAGACACTTAATAGAAGATTTAATTGTTCTAAGAAATGTGATTATCGTGATAAATGTGTGGTTATTGATATTGAAAACTTTAAAAATATTGAATTTGATTTTGTTAATATTTTGAGTTATATTAATACTAGAAAATATGATGAAATAGGAGATTTGAAAGATGATAATTCTAACAAATGAAAATTCTAATCTATACGAGTTTTATAAATATGATGATGATAATACAATGTGGTCTGTCCGTGATGGACATATTGGACCTGTTCTTGTTTCATTTGATAAGAAAAAAATTTATAATTTATGGTGTGATTTTCCAAACGAATTTACAAAAGATGAAATTGAAATATTTAAAAAAGAGATGCCGTTTTGGTATAACATGTTAAAAAGTAGATTAAAAATTAAATAGTAATTTAAGGACTCAAAGGTCCTTTTTTTATTGGTTGAGGAAAATATGAAAAGTTATGAATTTGAAATAATTTGTAAGAATGAAATAATTAAAGAATTAAAAGAAAAATATAATGAAGATTTTAAAGTTGAGGAGTTACATTTAGTGTGGTTCAGTAAGAATCTACAAAATCTAAAATGTTGTATATGTGATTCTGGTAAAAATGATAGATATTATGAATGTACATTTAATGGTGATAAACAAGCACTTTATGTAGATATTTATAATAAAGTTAGTAATACGGAAATTAGTTTAAAAATATGATGAATAAAGTTGAAGAAAAACTATATGAATTTATAGATAAGAATATTACTAAAGAAAAAGATAATTTGCGTGTGGTTCAAAGAACAATTATTATGATTGGCAAGAACTAAAAGATGATATTAAGCATAAATCATCTCAATTAAAAGAATGCAGAGATATTATGTACAACTTTGAAAAGTTTCTTAAAGACATGAATTTAATGACTGATTATCGTAAATGGTTAAATAATCAAAATTAAGCCTCACGAAGCGTTTTACACTTTATTCTGTAAATTAATCAAGAAAGATAAAGAAACGCAACACGTGGCAAATTTGAAAGGATTGTAGCAAATGGAGTGGTTTTGTAAATTAGAATTTTATATGATGATGTTTTATATAGCCAAAGTATTATTAGCTTTTATAATTGTAATATGCACAATACTAGTTTTGTTTGCAATATTAAATTTGATGTATGAATCAATTCATAGGGACTAATTGCTTATGGATAGAACAACATTAATAATTTTATTTATTATATTTGTAGCCGTTATAGGTGCTTGAGAATTTAAGCCTTATAGCGTTTTTAAACGTTCTTTGAATAAATTATAAACCTTATACAAAGAACGCAACACAAGGCAAATGTGGAGGGAATGTGAGGCTTATGAAAAGTGATGATAAATATGAACTGATATTAAATATTTATATGACCATATCACTAGTAGTAAGTTTCATTTCTACAATTGCATTTATATTATTATTTGGTTGAGATTTATTACAACCTAAAAGAAATAAAGATAATTATTTTACTATAGATCCTGTTAGGGAGGTGTCAAAACTTTCAAAAAGGACTAAAGAAGGAGAAAACATATGGATAAAAAA
>CAVGEZ010000087.1:0-2277 GCA_963628445.1 uncultured Eubacteriales bacterium | reverse complement strand
TGCATATAGTAAAATATAATTGACCCGGGTAATGGTCAAATCGCAATTCAAAATTGACCCACCTATTTATATTCATTTATCAGTCATGATACAATATCCTTATCCCAAAGATAAGGAGTGTGAAAGGGATGATTAAAATATTAGATAAAAATGAAATCTTAAATAGGTATCGCAGAAAGGAGAGTATTAGATCAATAGCTAAATCAATGAATATTTCAAGAAATACAGTAAGAGCTTATGTTAGAGAATTTGATAAGAATGTATCATTATTAAATGAGAACACAGAAATAGGGAAATTAGCAATTATCCAAGATGAAATAGCTAAGATGCCTAAGCGTAAGACATATACTGTTAAGAAAAGAAAATTTAATAGTGAGGTTGAAAAAGCATTTTTTGATATCATTAATATAAGTGAACAAAGAGATAAAATATTAGGAACTAATAAACAAACATTAACTGCAAGATTAATTCATAAAACTTTAAAACTTCAAGGCTATGACATCAGTGAATCTTCTGTAAGAATTTATTACAATAAGTACTTAAATTCGCACAAGGAATGTTTTATAAGGCAAGAGTATGAATATGGAGAACGTGCAGAATACGATTTCCATCAAATTCCAGTATCTATTCAAGGTAAGGTTATTATCTATCATCAAGCTACAATTTCTGCACCAACTAGTAATCATATTTATGGGCTTCTATACAAGGATGAGACTATGCAAACTGTAATGGATAGTTTAGTTAAATTCTTCTCTCATTCTAACGGTGTATTTAAAGATATGGTTTTTGATAATATGTCTACAGTTGTAAAAAGATTTATCCTTAGAGGAGAGAAACAATACACAGATGACATAATAAAATTATCAAATTATTATGGTTTCAACATTGTTACTTGTAATCCCAGAAGTGGAAATGAAAAGGGACATGTTGAAAATTCAGGTAAAGTCATACGTAGAGAACTATTCTCATTAAATTTCCAATTTGAAAGTGAAGAGGAATTATTTAAATATTATTATGCGAAACTTGAGGAGCATAATAAGGCGTGTATTGATAAATGGAATGAAGAAAAACTTCATTTACTACCTAAACCTAATCAAGATTATATGGTTTGTAGGTATGTGGAAGTAAAGGTGAATACTTATTCTACCGTATCTATAGAGAATAATTATTACTCTGTTCCTGATAAATATGTAGGAAAAACAGTTACAGCACGTGTTTTTAGGGATTTAATCATTATTTATGATAATACTCTACAATTAGCAACGCATAAAAAGAAAAAAGGTTTTAAGGAATATAGTATCGATATTATGCACTACATCGATACATTTACCTCAAAACCCGGAGCATTAAAGCATTCAGCCGCCTTAAAACAAGCTCCAGAAGCCATTAAGAAAGCTTTCTATGAAGATTATAACATGGATCCGAAGAAATTCATAGTATTTTTATTTGGCAATGAAATAAAACCAGATGAAGATACTACTTCTATCGAGGAAGTATCTAGTAATCAATTAAATGATATATCTAATATATTTGGACAAGGAGAATAGAATGAGTAACATATTAGAATATGCAAATAAATTACATCTTCCATATATAAAAAAGTATTATATGGAAGCAATTTGTGAATCAATGGATCATCAGTATAGCTATGAAGATTTTTTAGAATATGTGTTAAAAGGTGAAATAGATTTAAGAAATCAAAATGGCATTAATAACAGGATTAAAAGAGCTAAATTTCCTTATTTAAAGTACTTTGAAGACTTAAAATATGATGCATTTTCTTTAGAAATAGCTAATAAAATAAGAGAACTTCAAAGCCTTAGTTTTGTTGAATTTGGTCAAAACGTAATTCTTGTTGGTAACCCTGGAGTTGGTAAGACTCATATTGCGATCTCTTTAGGTATTAAAGCCTGTATGAAGGGCAAGAATGTACTTTATATAACAGTACCTAATCTAATAACAGAATTAAAGGAATCTATGACATTAAACCAATTAACAGCCTATAAGAAAAAGTTCATCAATTACGATTTAGTAATTCTTGATGAACTAGGTTATATAACTTTTGATAAACAAGGTAGTGAATTATTATTTAATTTACTATCATTAAGAAATGATACCAAATCAATAATCATAACTACTAATTTAGCCTTTAATAGATGGCAGGAAATATTTAATGATCCTGTTCTAACTTCAGCCATGGTTGATAGGTTAACATGTCGTGCTCATGTAATCAACATCAAAGGTGAATCTTATAGACTAAAAGAAACTAAAGAATGG
>CAVGEZ010000086.1:0-2288 GCA_963628445.1 uncultured Eubacteriales bacterium | reverse complement strand
TTACTAGTATATTACAAGATAATGCAAAGTCTTGCACTTCCTTGCAAGGTTCACCTAGTGAAACCAGAGGCATAAGTAAGTATATAAATAATAATGGATTTGTATGCATAAAAGTTTACCATATATAAATAATTAATATGGTCTAGTTTATCTGGTTGTTTTCTGGTTGTTAGCATGAAGTTTTATATCAATGATAAAAACTAATAATATGAATTTGGCTAGTACAAAAGCAAAAAAGTGCGAACTGTTGTAAAAAAGTGCGAACTGAAGATAAAAAAGTGCGAACTGAAGATAAAAAAGTGCGAACTAGATATTTAATTATGAATAGTTCATATTCTTTAAATGTAAAAAATAACATGGATAAAATTTATATTGCATTATCAAATACTATTTTTTCACCAAAAGATTTAATAGAACTATTAAATATTTCGCCTAATACAGCTACTAAATATATAAATAAATTAAAAGAATTAGATTTGTTAGAAAAGGTTGAAGGTATAGGACAAAGTAAATATAAATTCAAAGAATAATTGAATTTTTGTATGTTTACCTTCAAATTGCCTAATATAATACAAGATAATGCAAAGTCTTGCGCAATACTAAAAGGTTCACCTAGTGAAACCAGAGGCGTAATAAATAAGTATATTAATAATAATGGATTTATTATGCTAATATTCTATATAAAATAATGTTGCAAATAATGTTGCAAATAATGTTGCAACATGCTACAATAAAATCAGAAACAAGGAGATTTTTATATGTACGAATCTAATAATGTAGAATTTAAAAGTGAAATAAATGATAAATTAGAGCGCGAAGTAGTTGGCTTTCTTAATTCTAAAGGTGGTCATATTTATTTAGGCGTTGATGATAATGGAAATGCAATTGGGTTTGATAACATTGATCAAGCATAACTATTAGCGAAAGATAGAATAAAAGATAAAATAGCACCATCACCTCTTGGTTTTTTTGAAATAATTGCTGAAGAAAGAGACACAAAAAAAATAATTCATGTAATAGTAGCACAAGGAAATGAAAAACCATATTATTTAAACAAATATGGAATGTGTCCCATGGGTGCATTTATAAGATTAGGAAGTTCATTAGCCCCTTTAACTGAAAAGCAAATTTTTGATTTATATTCCAAACGTACTAGAACATCTTTGATAAATATCATTTCACCAATTAAAAACTTAACATTCACACAACTTAAAATTTATTATAATGAAATTGGATATGAATTTAATTCAAATACATATAATCAATTAAATTTTAAGATGGAAAATGGTGAATTTAATTATTTAGCTTATTTATTATCTGATCAAAATAGTTTGGTTATTAATGTTGGAAAATTTAAAGGAAAAGATGTTGCTGATTTAGTTGAATTAAAATCATATTCTAATCAATCTTTGATTAAAACAACTCATGAAATTGTAGAATATATAGAAAGTCAAAATAAAACATTTACTAAGATAGAATCACCAAAAAGAATAGAAGAAAAATTGTTTGATAGCGTTGCTATGAGAGAAGCTTTAATTAATGCGATAGTTCATTCGGACTATACATATGAAAATTCTCCTACTTTTAGAATCTTTGAAGATCATATCGAAATTATTTCTGTAGGTGGACTTCCTGAGGGATTAGAACAAGAAGAATTTTTAAATGGATTTATGTCGCCTAAAAATCCTCAGTTAATGAAAGTGTTCAGAGACTTAGGATTTGTTGAACATATGGGTACAGGTATAATAAGAATTTTGAAAAAATATGATAAATCTATATTTCACTTTAGTACAAATTTTATAAAAGTATCTATACCATTCAAATTTACTGATAATAATAAATTTTTTAAAAAAGATAATGAAGTTCTACCAAATATAACAAATAGACAAAGACAGATAATGGATTTAATTGTACAATTTAAAAACATAACACAAGAAGAAATTGCTGATAAGATAAATGTTTCTAGATATACAGTCATGAGAGATTTAAAATCTTTAGAAGAAAAACATCTTGTTATAAGGGATGGTTCTAACAAAACAGGATGTTGGAAAATAAATAATTAAAATTTTTCTTTATAATACACAATAATGCAAAGTTTTACGCGTTACTTGAGGTTCCCCTAATGAGACCAGAGGCGTAATAGATAAGTATATTAATAATAATGGATTTATATGCATAAAAGTGGATAAAATGGAAAGATAAGAAATTAGTCACATTAATTTGTGACTTTTTAAATTTCAAATAATTGATATTGCAATTTCATAAATGAAATGCTATGATAATAATGT
>CAVGEZ010000085.1:0-2312 GCA_963628445.1 uncultured Eubacteriales bacterium | reverse complement strand
GATGAGTGGGATATTATCTTTAGAGAACAAGAAGAAAATAGAGAATTAGGGTATAAGTATTTAGAGTACTTAAATCAAACATTTACATCTAGTGATGTATCTGATTGTATAGATTTAGTATATATGACAGGAATATATCCTATAAAAAGATATACTGATAACTCTATATTAAGTATGTTTAAAGAATATAATATGATAACACCATTAGGTTTATCAGAATATTTTGGATTTACTGAAGAAGAAACTAAAGAATTATGTTTAGTATATAATGTAGACTTTAATAAAGTTAAAACTTGGTATGGTAGTTATGAACTAGAAGGTATAAAATTATATAATCCGTTATCTGTAAATAGAGCTATAAGTGATAATCGATTTGATCTTTATTGGATTCTAACCTCATCTATAGAAGCACTAACAAGATATATGGATTACGACAATGGTAAATTAAAAGAGATAATTGTGAAACTTATGATTGGAGAAAAAGTACCACTAAATATTACTATATTCCAAAAAGATTTAACTAAAGCTGAATCTCGTGATCAAGCGTTAACTGTATTAATTCTTCTAGGTTATTTAGCATATGATGAGGTTAGTTCATCATGTTACATACCAAATTATGAAATAAATTTTGAATTTAAAAATGCTTTGCAATATGTACATTGGGATTTAATATATGCACCAATCAAAAGATCTCTTAAGATGTATGATGAGACATTAAAAGGTAATACAGAATATGTAAATGAAGTATTTAATCTTAATTATAATGATTTAGCTTTAGTATTAAATAATAAAGAAGATATTTTAAATGTAATTACTATACTCTCATATTATGCAATAAAGCCTTATTATAATATATTAAAGGAAGTAAATACTACAATCGGCAGAGCTGATATAGTCTATATTCCACAGGATAATAAGCGTATACCGCTTATTATTGAACTTAAAGCAGAAGAGGGTAAGACAGCAAACGATGCCATAGATCAAATTAAGACTAAGGAGTATATAGATGCACTTGGTCCATATAAAGGTGATGTAGCATTAGTTGGCATAACATATGACGCTCATACCTTGAAACATACTTCTATTGTTGAAATTATTAAATTATAACTGTAATTTATAATTACTTTAGAAAACACGAAAAATAGACATTAAGTCTTATTTTATGATATACTTATATAAGAAGGTGATATTCATGGCATTTTATTTAAATAGAGGTAGTGCTGAATTTGAATCATATCTTTATGATGATATTTTTGTTGATAAATCATTATTGATTAAAATAATAAATAATAATTTAACTAAGAAAAGATCGAAATATATGTGTGTTACACGTCCACGTAGATTCGGTAAGTCAATGGCCTTATCAATGCTTAATGCTTATTACTCTAAGGGTTGTGATTCAAAGGAATTGTTTAAGGGACTTAAGATAGAGCACGATGAATCTTATCTTAAACACTTAAATAAACACAATGTAATTTGGATTGATATGTCTAGTATATATACTAGTATTAGAAATAAAAATGATTTTTTTAAAGAATTAACTATAAATCTTTTAGATGATTTAAATGATTCATTTCCTAATGTGTTAAAGGAAATTGATAATACAATTGGGAAAGCTATTACAAGAATTAATTCTAAATTAAAAGAAAGATTTATATTTTTGATTGATGAGTGGGATGTTATATTTAGAGAACAAGAACACAATAAAGAACTATGTGATGAATATATAGGATTTTTACGTAGCTTATTTAAATCAAGTGGAGTATCTAATTGTATTGATCTAGTATATATGACAGGAATACTACCTATAAAGAGATATTCAACTGAGGCAGCTTTGAATATGTTTGAAGAATATAATATGATTCGCTCCTTCGGCTTAGAAAGCTATATTGGATTTACTGAAGATGAGGTTAGAACTTTATGTACTAAATACAATAGGGACTTTAAAGAAATAAAAGCTTGGTATGATGGTTATAAATTGAATAATGTTGAATTATATAATCCAAAGAGTGTTGTAGAAGCTGTTATAACAGGAAAATGTTCTGATTATTGGACACAAACATCTTCAATTGAGGCCGTTACAGACTATATGAATTACGATAATGGTGAACTTAGGGATTTAATCACAAAAATGATAGCAGGAGAAAAGGTGTCTTTAAATGTTAAATTATTCCAAAATGATTTAACATGTGTTAATTCTTTCGATGCAGCCTTAACAGTCTTAATTCATCTAGGTTATTTAGCTTATGACGAGGAGACAAAGTCATGTTATATACCAAACTATGAAATAAGTTTAGAGTTTGAAAATGCTT
>CAVGEZ010000084.1:0-2602 GCA_963628445.1 uncultured Eubacteriales bacterium | reverse complement strand
TGAAAATAAATGAAAATTATTAAATTTTATTCTGATACATGTGGCCCTTGTAAGGCACTTGAATCAAATCTAAATAAAGCTCAAATAGAATATACTTCTATTAATGTAGAAACGGATTCTGAAAATCTTATTGAAAAATATAATATAAGAGGTATCCCAACATTAATAAAGCTCAATGATAAAGATGAGATTATTGATAAATTTGTTGGAGTAATGACAGTAGAACAACTCAAGCATTGGTGTAATGATTAATGTGGTAAAAAGAATAATATTTGTACTAATATGGCCAAAATACTATGAGTAACTTGTAAGAATACTTTTTTTGTTATTGAAAGTTACCTCTTTTGGGCTATTATTCTATTAATTATAGGTGTTTTTATATTTGCTTTTATAAATAGATTAACTGATTAAAAATAAACAAATGAAAAACTCAGAACTTAAAATTGGAGATTGGGTATATGTCAAGAACCCCATAACTTGCGAGGATGTGCCCTGCAAGATAGAGAAATTTGATGATGCTAAGGTTTTCACAGGGCTTATATGGTTACATTTTGATGAGTTATCCCCTATTCCGCTTACTGAAAAGATTTTAAAAAAGAATGGATGGCATAATTATTATGATAATGAGCTGACTAATCCTAACTTCGCATACATCCATGCCTCATTTAGTATTGATGAAAATAAATGGTATATAATGGCTAGACAAGATGCAAGTAGTGATACTTTTCTTACTAATATTAAATATGTCCACGAACTCCAGCACCTCCTTTGGGCACTGGGAATTGACGATGATTTGAAGATATAAATTACTATTAGAAAAGAAATGTTAGGTGATGTAATCCTTTGGATAAAGAGAGCGTTGAAGCAGCACTTCTTTTGCGTCCATGACTATAAGCGTCATGTTGTAGGCATGTTCGGGGAATGTATGTACTATGAATGTACTAAATGTGGACGTAGAAAATATAAATAAGAAAAAAGTATAACAGTCCAATAATGATATTATATGAGGAAGATAATGAAATTGATTTCAAAGCAGGGGCTAAATGGAACAAATTATGGAAATGATTGACTGGGAACAGCGTAGATATGAAGTAGCTAAGGATATATTAGCTAATCATACTATCCATGGTGCTTTTAAGAAAGAAGCAATTAAATTTGCAATAGACGTTGCTAATGAATTTATTAAAGAATTAAAAAACTAGATTATGATAAACTTTAAACAATATAAAGTTAAAAGAGGTGTCTACAATGGAACTACCACGGAAACAGTTACTATTCCATCTGATATAGTCTATTTAACAGGAGGTAGCCATGATATAGGACACAGTTTAAGTCATGGACACTGTCATTATATAGGTATAGTTAAAGGAGACTATAATGATATAAGTAAACAAGTAAAAGGTCTTGTAGTTTCTGTACATAATTTTAATAAGGAATATTGTTTTGTAACATTATTTGATGTACAATTTGTTTCAGAAGTTCCTGATATTATTAATCCTGATATTTTATCAGAAAGTGAATACTCTAAGAAATTAGCTGAATGGAATAGTCAAATTGATTTCAATAAATATTATATTGCATTCTATAGTAAAGAGTTGAAGTTAGTTAAGATGGCTAAAATTCGACAAATAAAGAGTGAGAATGAAATAGAGGCGTATTTAGTTCATATTTATAATGAATTTAATACAGACATTAAATCAGAATTCATAGAGTTGACCAATATGAATTTAGACAGTTTTATGCTTGACGGTTACTCAACTAATAATATAGGTAAGGTAGTAGAAGGAGAAATTGCTGATAAATATTGGAATAACCTTATCTATAATGTTTTAAAACCGCTCAATCTTAGTTTTATTGATACTACTAAATTGGATATACTCCAATTATCTGAAATGAATAGAGCATATAAAATAGCTAATGATTTTATTCATAATGGTAAATCTTTTGATGGTAAAGAATTAGAATATTTATGTGATATGAAATCAATATAAATATATTAGGATTATGACTAAGAAAGAATTTGCATATTGGGAAAGAAATATAGATAAGTTTCTATCTATGGAAATAGTCTATATTAATTTCAACAAACCAATTGAAATAAATAAAGCATACATAATAAAAGATAAAAACTATAAGACAGATCACCCTAAAATAGTATATGGTACATATCTATGTTCTTCATATTCTATTTTTGATTTGTATAATGTAAAAATCCACAATGATAAGTTGATAATTAAATGTAAACTTTTACATTATTATCTAGATAAAGAATACTGTGTGGACATTATAACAAATACATTTGAAAGAAAAAATATAGGACGTATATATTTTTGATGTAGAAAATTTAATAAATAACTATGATAAGAAAAGGAACTATTCTTTCTAAATAAGATATAAATCATGAGGCTATTCATTAAGATATAGTATTAACCAATAACATCAACAATATGAAAGAAAACATCGGAAAGAAAGTAATCATCCGCGGCGATAGAAGCGGAGTGGAGTTTGGAACATTAGTAGCCCAAGAAGGTCAGGAAGTGACCTTGCAGAACGCTCGCCGTATCTGGTACTGGAGTGGTGCAGCATCATTGTCACAGCTTGC
>CAVGEZ010000083.1:0-2626 GCA_963628445.1 uncultured Eubacteriales bacterium | reverse complement strand
TGTGTTTCAAGTGCTATTTTAATACAAAATGCACCCAGTCTAAAATTTATGTACCGGATACTTTAAAAATGCACCCGATTGTATGATAATGCACCTGAATGTTTTTTGTTTTGAAATATAGTCATCAATAGTATTTTATAAATCAACCAAATTTTCAATAGTTCCATTTTCCATATCTTGAATATTACCAAAATAATCAATCAACAGTTTTTTCTTCTAATGAAGTCTTCAATTATTGTAGTAGGGATAGCATAAGCCATACCATCTAGCTGATTACCATTATCATCAATCAATCTAAAAGAAATCATACCAATCGCTTTACCTTTCTCGTTAAAAACTGGACCACCACTGTTTCCTTTATTAACGTTAATATCCAATCTTATAAATGTTCCATTAATATTTTCAACAGTATTTATTGTCGAAATATGTCCAACCGATAACCCTAAGCCATTACCATTTGGATTACCAATAGTGAAACATTTATCTCCAATTTTAAAAGATGTTTCAAATGAAAAATAATCATCAAATGATAACTTAATCAATGCAATGTCATTGAATTCATCTACAATAATTTGATCTTTTCTAACTTCCAAAAAATCAGTAGAATTTGCATTACGATAAAATATATAAGGATATAATTCTTCATTAGACATAACAACATGCCTATTGGTTAATATGCCATCTTTTATCTTAAAGCCTGAAGCATAACCTTCGTTCCCAAAATTATCTACTATTTTAACTTCAACTGTTCTATTAAAAGTATCAGAAAAATTATAGGTATTTACTCTAGGATTTTTTAAAAATAACAATATAATTAATAATAATTCAGTTGATTGCATAAGTATAAATAAAATAATTTTTTTATTCATATAATAACTCACTTCTAATTTTTTTTGATAAATCATCATCTATAATTGGAAAAAATATTGCATAATCTATTATAATATTATTATCAACTTTAACGAGAATCAAAACCTTATAAAAACAATTGATTTTCTTTTTTACAAAGTCTCCAGCTTTATTATTTACATCTATAACATAGCATAAATAGTTATCACTGCATTTTATTATATTTTTAGATAATTTCTTAATTGATTTATCTTCTTTTGAAAGATGACATCTCTTTCCATTCAACCCAATGCGCACAAAATATTCATAATCGTCATTTAAATTAATTTTTTTTGCTTTAAATTTATTTAATTTTTTTTCAAAATCAGTTACATTAATGACTTTCATATCCATACGCCTCGTTTTAGCTGTAAATAATACTTTTACCTATTTTTAAAGTTGGTAATCCATACAAACTATGTGCATGAGAACATCTTCCATTATCATAACCTGGATGATAATGGTCAAACTGCAATCCTTCTTTTAGTTCTCCAATGCTTGTATACTTAGAATGAAATGTAACGTAATTCATTCCAATCAATTTTGCTGCAGCCAACGCTGCCGAATATGCATCATTTGCACTTTTAGTATATGTACTTAAGCAATAACTTGTATTACCTTTAGAAATTGAAGCCACATATTTAGATGTTGCTAAAACAGGCGCCACTAACTTATCTGCAAGAGGAATAGGAGACATATATAACTTCATTTCATCAGTTGAAATAAAACAAAGATAATATTTCTTATCAGTTATTTCTTTAGTACAAATATCTGTCTCTTCCAAAGTATATGTATAATTATTATACCTTACCTCATAGTTAGTCACATTTTCATATTTCGGTTGGTATGTGACTGTACGAGTTATTTTTCCTTTTAACCAATTTATAAAGCTGCTAAACCATTCTGAAACAACCTTTGTAAATCCAGTTACAACTCTTTCAACTATGGGCATTGAAACAATAACAACAGCAACCACTGCAATTGCTGTTAAATAAGCAACATCATCAACGATTGCAATACAAGAATCAATATTACTTTTAACTAATGTATCAGACAATGATATTTCTTCATCATTTATAAATATAAAATAATCTTGTTTCTCGTTTGAAAAATACGGATTACTATCAACCTTTTCTTCTTTTATTAGATTATCATTTGAGTAATATTCTATAGTTGAAACAAAGGAAATAGTTTCACAGTCAAAATCAATTTTAACTTTTTTCTCAATTTGTTCATCTACAACATCAGATAAAAATTGCAAGTTAGAATACTCAGATTTTGCTAAATAATTAATCATATTAAGACTTAAAATACCATTTTTGTCATTTTGTTCTATTTTATCAAATTTAGAATACAGACTATCTTTAAACTCGTCAACACTCGAATAATTTAATACATTTGTAATTTTTCTATATAATATATTACTATCACTTTTTTGTTTATTAAAGCACGAACTTAAACATAATACCCAACAAAAATAAAATGCAAAGCAATACATTATTTTAATTATTTTTTTCACGATTTTTCTCTCCTATCTATTTCATTAAGTTACTATAAAAATATACATTACTACCATAAAATCAATCTTAATTTATTATAACATTAAAATTTAATTTCAACAATAAATCAAGCAATGAATATTTCATATGTGTTAAATGAAAACATAAATTCCTCCTCTTATAGTTTCTGCAATACTTACTTCCTGTATGTTATAATATAGGTAAGGTATAGCATTAGT
>CAVGEZ010000082.1:0-2783 GCA_963628445.1 uncultured Eubacteriales bacterium | reverse complement strand
GAGGGTCAATCATGTTATATTCTTCAAACATATTTAAAGCTGATTCAGTAGAATAACGCTTTATAGGCAATATTCCTGTCATATATACTAAATCTATACAATCTGATACATCTTTAGATTTAAACAATCCTCTTAAAAACTTAATATATTCATCGCATAATATATGATTATTTTCTTCCTCTCTAAATATAACATCCCATTCATCAATTAAAAAGATGAATCTTTCGCCTAATTTATTATTGATTTGCATTATTGCATCACTTAATAACATTTCATCAGTTACTACTTCTGGATAAGTATTTTTCAAATCAGCAAAAATTCTTTTCTTTAATTCTTTAACAAATAGAGTTCCATTTTCAATATTTGTATATAAACTTGACATATCAATCCAAATAACATTATGTTTATTTAAGTGTTTAAGATAAGATTCATCGTGCTCTATCTTAAGTCCTTTGAATAGTTCTTTTGAATCACAGCCCTTAGAGTAATAGGCATTAAGCATTGATAAAGCCATAGTCTTACCGAACCTACGAGGACGTGTTACACACATATAACAATTATCGCTATTCAATAATTTATTACATTCACTAATAAGATTAGTTTTATCTACATATATTTTGCAATTTAGAGTTTTTACGAATCCATTATTACCCTTATTTAAATATAATCCCACAAGTATCACCTACTTTTATTATTTAACTTGATTATACCATAGATTAAAACTGATTGTCCACATTTAAGCTAGGGCAAAAGGTATATAAGAAATAATGATTATAAGTATTTTTGCACTCCATTACATATTATAATAATTATTATATGGCTCAATTAATAATATTCATTTGTTACAGGGTATTTTAATTAATTCAACCCATCTAGTAAACTAATAAACAAATCCCTTTAAAAGTAAATCTTAATAGTTATAGGGTCAACTTTTATGTATCAATCTTAAACTTGATTTAAATCCACATTTTACACTCTTCTTGTAGCATCTTTTTTTACCAATATCAATATCAATTCCTACACTCTTTTGCATAAGACTTAAATAATTTTCATTCTTAATGAATCAAGTTAGATTTAATATTATTTTAAATATAAAATAAGAAATCATAATGTATCTCTTGATAGTCCATATGGAATTGAGGCTTACATACTAAATTTGAAAAAAAGATAGAACCAGTTTTCTGGTTCTACCTCGAGTATTGCTAAATCTCTATATATTCAATTTTAGAATCATGTACTAAAGTCTTAGAATCATAAGTAATTCCTACAAGTAATACTTTACCATGATATCCATTAAATAGATTAATATAATTCTTATTCTTAATTTGATCTATTGCTACATCTACACTATCATTTCGTTTTAATTCTACAATCATAGGAATATGATTATGATCTTTTGGAACAAATACTACATCAGCTCTACCTGTTGAAACACTTGCTTCTTTAAGTATAAAGTAATTATCTCTACAATTATAATAAGATATATGTATGATTGTTTGAAGTACTTCTTCACTATTCTTACTAAACATTGTAGAAAATATCTGATGATTATAGTCCATTGTCTTATTAATAAATTCTAAGTTTCCTTTAATAGTAGCTTCATATAATTGGCTTGATTTAGAAATAGGGTCAGTATACTCTTTCCAATCAATTACTTTAACCGCTCTTTCAAACTCCTTTAATATTTCAAAGTTTGGAATATAACATGATTTAGTAGTTCCATCATAGGCTAAATAGCCTAGATGAATTAATACAGTAAGTGCTGCATCACATGTATTTATTTCGGTTAAATCATTTTGAAACAAAGTTACATCGACTTTTGTTTCTTCACCTGTCATTAAAGAACCTATTACATTCTTTAGATCTCCATCTTGATATTTCAAATATTTAGTTACTGATTCAATAGCGCTGGTTTGAGTCCAGTAATCTCCAAATTGTTTAGTTGTAACTACTTTTACAACAGATCTTGGATTATATAACTCTACACCTTCAAGTTTATATCCGTCATACCATGATTTTACAGTATTAAATTCAACACCGTATTTATCACAAAGTGTTCTTGTTTCTTCTTCAGTAAAACCAAAGAATTCAGATAATCCTTGTGGATTTATCATATTGTATTCTTCAAACATATTTAAAGCTGATTCAGTAGAATATCTCTTTATAGGTAGTATTCCTGTCATATATACTAGATCAATACAATTAGATACTCCACTTGATTTAAATAAGCTACGTAAAAATCCTATATATTCATCACAAAGCTTTTTATTATGTTCTTCTTCTCTAAATATAACATCCCATTCATCAATTAAAAAGATAAATCTATTTGCAGACTTAGAATAAATAGTCTTAAAAGAATTAACCAAAAAAGTTCCATCACTCATATCAAAATTTATATTAATATTACTAAAAGTTTCTTTTAAATCAAAATAGATGTATTCTTTTAATTTGTTAACAAATAAATTCTTATCATTAAGACTTGTATATAATTCAGCCATATCAATCCATATGACATTATGTTTATTTAAGTGTTTAAGATAAGATTCATCCGTCTCTATCTTAAGACCCTTAAATAATTCTTTTGAATCACAGCCTTTAGAGTAATAGGCATTAAGCATAGCTAAAGCCATAGATTTACCAAATCTACGTGGACGAGTTACACACATAAATAAAGATTCAGTATTGAATAAGTTATTGCATTCTTTAATTAACATACTTTTATCAACATATATTTTTGAATTCAAACTTCTTTCAAATCCATTATTATCTTGATTCAAATATAA
>CAVGEZ010000081.1:0-2857 GCA_963628445.1 uncultured Eubacteriales bacterium | reverse complement strand
ACTATTGTCTATTTGATAAAATTTTCAAATCAACAAATAAAAGAACTTAAGAATTTTAGTTCTTAAGTCTCTTAATCTTTATTATTTCTTCTAAGTTCAGCAATTTCTAAAATTAACTTCTCAGTCTTTTCCCATCCAAGACAAGCATCAGTAATAGATTTACCGTATACTCCTCCATCAACAGGTTGATTACCATCTTCAATATAAGATTCAATCATTAATCCTTTAACTATCTTATTAATTTCCGGATTATGACGAGCTGAATGTAATACTTCTTTTGCAATTCTAATTTGTTCAATATAGTTCTTACCACTATTTGAATGGTTACAATCTACGATAACAGCTGGATTCTTATAATCTTTTTCATGATATAATTTAGAAATATATTCCAAATCCTCATAATGATAATTAGGGTGTGTAACACCATGTTTATCAACATATCCTCTTAATACAACATGGGCTAAATCATTACCTTTAGATTCTACTTCCCATCCACGGTAGATAAACATAGAACCATGTTGGGCTGCATTAATAGAATTCATTACAACAGATAAATCACCTGATGTTGGATTTTTCATACCGACAGGAACATCAATACCTGATGCAAGAAGTCTATGTTCTTGATCTTCTACACTTCTAGCACCAACTGCAATATAACCTAACACATCTGATACATATGCCCAGTTTTCAGGATATAACATTTCATCAGCACCAACAAATCCTGTTTGTTCGATAACTTGAGTATGTAAATGTCTTATAGCTTTAATACCCTTTAACATATCAGGTTCACCAGTTGGATCTGGTTGATGGATCATTCCCTTATAACCAGCGCCAGTAGTACGAGGCTTTCCAGTATAGATTCTTGGTATAATATAAAGTACATCTTTAACTTTATCATATACTTTTCTTAATCTCTTACAATAATCAAGTACAGCATCTTCTCTGTCTGATGAACAAGGACCAATTATTAAAATAAGTTTATCAGATTCAGATCTAAATATTTTAGCAACTTCTATATCATTTAATTCTTTTAACTTTTTAACTTCATCACTAATAGGATATAATTCTCTAACCTCTTCTGGAGTAGGTAATTCTAATGTTGAAATGAGATTACGTGAAAATGAACTTCTCATATAAATCAACCTCTTTCTAAATTCATAAGTATTACTATTTTACCACAAAGAAGGATGTTTTTTAATATCTATGTGCATTTTTATCGAATAAATAATTATAAAGTTGATTTTACCCATGTTAGGTAAGTATTTGCTTTTTGAGTTAATACTTGATATCCAAAGAATGATAAAACTGAATGATATAGTTCATTATCATTATTTGAACTATTATTGAAATAATTTACAACATTTCTAATTTCTTCTAGTGGTACGTCGTATATTTGTCTTTGATATCCCATTCTTACATAATCAATATCAAATATACCACTTGATGGCCAAATAGTTTTATCAAGTAAATTATCAGTTAATTTAAAATTAAATTGATTAAATATAGGCATAATAACATCTAATGCTTTTTGAGATATCTTGCCAATATTCATGCATTGTCTAAGTCTTTCTTTTAATACATTAAATGTAAGTGGCGCCTCAGTTTCTACTATAGTCTTAATATCATAAGCTAAATCGCTTAAAGCAATTTCACTTGAATTATATAAATCCTCTAAGCTAACACTTCTTAAACCACTTGCAAGTTCGTAATTTTTAGTAATAATTTCCATACAATAAACCTCTTATTCATTTATCTTAATTATATTATATATTTAAATAAAATCAATAAATTAGAAAAAAAGAGACCCAAAGGTCTCTTAATTTATGCAAGATATGAATATGTTGTAGTAGAACTAATAGATTTACTATCAACACTATAAGAATAAGCAATAGATGTAACCTTATAGTCATTAACTAATATAGTTACTGATACATCAGTATCACTTACTGCATTAGTATCATTGAAATAATTAGTGCTACTATCTTTCTTAACACTATATGTAACCTTAGATTGAGTAACTGAAACATTACTTAAATAAGATTCATTTAATGTACAAGTAAATAATTTATTAATATCAAGCGTATCAAATTGTTCTACTTTTGTATCTTTAGTAACTAAAGTAAATGTATCATCTAATTGTTTCTTAGTAGTAATTGAATTACCTTTTTTAGTATTAGTATCATCAATTGTTACAGTTTTAGAATATTGATATACAACAACATTTGAATCAGATACAGATGTATTTACAGTCACTAGATAAGTGTTATCTAGTGAATATAAAATTACATTGTTTAAATCACTAAGAGTAGTTAAGCTTGTTGGCTTATCAACCTTAGTATAAGTTGTTGTAGTACTACCTCCACTTGTGTCATCATTATTATCAGAATGTTTACAAGATGTAAATGATACTAAAATTAAACTAGCGAATAAAATATATTTTAATTTTTTCATATCATCCCTCCTAGAATTTCTTTAATAATATTCCTAATACACTTAAGGAAGTGATTGCAGAAACTAAAGCAATTGCGATAGCATTTCCATGATTGTAACTAGATTCAGATACAGCTTCAGCTGAACTAATTGCATTATTTAAGCTTGAAAGATAAGTATTATATGATTCAAGTAATTTGTTGTAATTAGTTAAATCAAGAATTTCTCTATTATCGCTTGTTAAATTATCAAGTTTCTTAGCTAAACTCTTTAATTCAGATAAACGAGAAATATCAAATGTAGTATTTAAATTATTGATAGTTTCTTGTAATTCTTTAACTTCTTTTGATGCAGTACGATACTTTAATTCTCTTAAATCAGCACTAGCCTTTAAATAAGCATCTTCCATTTCTTTAATTTCTTCTAC
>CAVGEZ010000080.1:0-2928 GCA_963628445.1 uncultured Eubacteriales bacterium | reverse complement strand
TATTTTCAAATCCAGCAATAGTTTAACTCATTTCTCTAGTTTATCCTTATCAGATTACAATTATAATGTAAATTCATAATATTTATCTTCTAAATTATCTATATTAAATAAATTTTTTACATTTTCCATAATAGTATATGTCATTAATAATACATCTTGTGTCATTCGGTAGTAACATCTTATCTCATTCTTATGATATTTATTTTTTTGCAAAATTTATTAATATAATTTCATAATAATCAAAATACTTAAATCAATTAAAATTTAAATTTTAAAAGTTAATAACTTTTATCAAAGTTAATAGTTGTTAATAAAAGTTAACAATGGTTAACAAAATTCTTGAAAGTTAATAAAATTAAATTTATAATAAAGATGAGGTGATTATTTATGACTAATCCATTTGATATAACTTTTGGTAAAGAACCTTATTCTATAATTTCAAGAAGTGAAGAATTAAAGCCTATTATTAATTCTTTTACATCTTACCCATCAAATTCAAACGTCTATATTTTAACAGGTGTTAGAGGTTCTGGCAAAACAGTTGCAATGACTGGAATATCTGATTATTTCAAGAAGGATAATAATTGGATATGTATTGAACTAAATCCAGAAAGCGATATGCTTGAACAATTAGCTAGCAAATTATATGATGAAGGAAATTTAAAAAAGCTCTTTGTAAAAAAAGAATTCAACATATCATTTAAAGGGTTATCCTTTTCAATTTCCGGTGAGAGACCTATTAGTAACATTTCTTCTTTACTAAAATATGAATTAACTTATTTAAAAGAAAAGAATATTAAGGTCTTAGTATCAATTGATGAAGCAGTATCAAATGAATATATGAAAGTATTTGCTCATGAATTTCAAACACTTTTAAGAGATAAACAAGATTTATATTTAATAATGACTGGTTTATATCAAAATATTTCATTACTTGAAAAAAATAAAAGTCTTACATTTTTATATAGAGCACCTAAAATATATTTACAATCATTAAATGTTATGTCTATCTCTAATTCATATAAAAACATCTTCTCCTTAAACTATGAAGATTCAATTAAACTGGCCAAATTTACTAGTGGCTATGCATTCGCATACCAACTTCTTGGAAATTTATTATATGAATCAAATGACAAAACTTTAAGTGATGACTTAATATCTAAATATGATGAACTTTTATATGAAAGATCCTATAACATTATTTATAATGAATTAACAAAGAAAGAAAAAGAAATATTAAAAGCCTCAGCAATTGATAGTTCTAATGAATATTTAATGACTAATGTCCCTATTTCTAAAGAACAATTATCAGCATATAAGAAAAATTTAGTTTTAAAAGGTATACTTATTAAAAATAAAGATTCAATTGAATTTGCATTACCACGCTTTAAGGAATTCTTAAAGTTTATAATTACATATGAGACTATAGAAATATAAGCCCTCCAAATTTTGGAAGGCTTTTTTATTTGTATATTAAATTATAAATATAGTACATAGTTTTAAAACAAACAACTTATTAATCATCTATTTTTCCAATGGTTCATCATCAAGCACAATACAATTAACTTTTCTTGAATATGCAGTACACGCATCAAGCGCAATAATTCCATCAGCATAGTATGGCAAAAAGAGAGCATCAACACCAAATTCCGTGCCTTTTCCTTCTAATACACTATGTCCATACGAACAATGCCAATGTCCGCATACAATAGTTTTATTAGCCTCTTTTACACCATGACTTGCTGCAGCCATTCCATTTATCCATCTAGCCTTATCCCATTGTTCTTTACCTTGTTTTCTCCAATTTTCTTGATAAATGAAGGTGTCCTTTGTGCTTGTTCCATGTCCTATAACCATACAAGGTATCCATCCATGAACAAATATATAGTTCTTTGTTTCAAAGTAATTCTTCATTGCAGGGATTATTATCTTATAAAAGGGCGTATTCATAGCTTTAGATTTAAATTCTAAAGGATTCATGACTGATGATAACAAATCTTCTTTAGTAAGTTGAAGAGCTGCATCAATTGTTCCATTTCGATAGTGATGTATTGAATAGATGTCCCATGTAGTCAGCCACTTCTCCGCATTATCTACTAGGTCAAGGAATAAGTCTTCGTGGTTACCCCTAATAAGAATTATCTCGTCCTTCTTAAGTAGTTCAAATATGAATTCCTGTACCTTTAAGGCTTCACTACCACGATCAAGTAAATCTCCACAAATAATGAGTTTATGTGGTTCTTTATCTTCATAAAATCCTTTTTCTTTTAAAGAAGCTTGTAGTTCTTCATAAAATCCATGAACATCCGCTACAACATAATATCTCATAGTATTTCCCTCATTTTCAATTGATTCTCTATTTCTATCTATTTCCTATCCAATAAAAAAACTCGAGTTTTAGCACTATTTTGCCTCCCCTTTAATATGTCATAATGACACATTAATAATATGTGTTGGGTGCCATGTCTTCAAATTAGAATTTCTTCACGGCTCTTATCTAAACTTTAGCGTCCACAACTCTATTTTATTTCAGGTAGGTTATATCCACTGCTTTCCTCATATTAGTCCATAATTTTATATTTCTTAAAAAAATGACATTAACAACTTAAAAAGTAAACCAACCATTAAATTTGTTTGAAATCAATAATAAGGGACATCCCGAACTATCAAGTCAGCTTTTAATATGCCTTTTTTAGCACTTGTTTCATCGATTTTATACCCTATTTAATCGATATGATTGAAAGGTTCTAATTTGGCATGCGATGCATCTCGCGTATAAAACATACAAAAATTAAACATTATCCAAATAAATTTACAAAAACATGGTCATATATATAGGAATACAAATTAAATCTCCATCTTTCCTTAAATCCTTTGTATAAATTAAATATTTTTGACCCACTTTACTAGAAAACTTATTTGAAAAAG
>CAVGEZ010000079.1:0-3052 GCA_963628445.1 uncultured Eubacteriales bacterium | reverse complement strand
GGTGAATAATTTTTTAAAGAAGCGAGGACATCATGAATTATTTTAGTTTGGAGGGAACGAAGAACTAAAACGTTGGAGGTTATGATGGAATACTTAGTTATTCTTGTCGTGATTTTATTTATAATCACTATCAATCATAACAATTAATCTTTTTAGATTACTCGATGTTTTTGTCTTTGTTTCCTTAAAAAAGAGAAAAGGTAAGGACTGCAATCCTTACCTTTTTGTCTTAACAATGTTTTTGCCTTGTATTTCTTATACACATATAATATAATCTTTTTTTCCAATTTTGTAAATAGTTTCGTTAATTTAAGAATCATTTTTATTTTGAGATTTTTCTATAATTAATTTCATAACTTTTTTAAAACTATTCTTGTTTTTGATGTGCTTTTATGTTGTTGATAACATCTAGCAAATCTTCTTTAGAGAAATCATATTTTTTCATACAGAAATGACATAACACTTCAGCATGTCCTTCATGTTCAATTATATCTTCAATCTCTTTTACACCTAGAGATTCAAGTTTAAGTTTGAAACGTTCCTTAGAACAATCACATTCATACTTAATTGGAAGTTCCTCTAGGATTTCATAATTGTCCATCGCAATCTCTTTTATGATATCAAGAGGAGTATACTTTTCTTCAATCATTTGACTGATTGGTTTTAATTCGCTAAGTCTAGCCTCTAAAGTATCAATTACAGCCTCAGGACATCCACTCATTACTTGAACAATAAATCCTCCACTGGCTAAAACTTTAGAATCAGTATCAACTAATACTCCAACACCAACAGAAGAAGGTATTTGTTCACTTGATGCGAAGAAGTAAGTGAAATCATCTCCAATCTCACCAGTTTTTAATGGTGAGAAGCTTGTGAATGGTTCTTTCATATGTAAATCCTTAATACATACTAAGTTACCATTAGTACCTACAGCTGTACCTACAGCTAGATGTCCATTAGGATATTTTAAATAAACACTAGGGTTTTCAATAGAACCTTTTACAACTCCGTAAGAGGCTTCTACAACCATTTCTCCAATTTCGCCCTCACCATTAATTAAAAATGTTAAGTGCTCTCCACTTTTATACATTAAACTAGTCATAGCGCTAGCAGTTAAGAAACGACCTAGGGCTGCAGTAGCAGTTGGCCAAGTGTTGTGTAACTTTCTAGCCTCTTCAACCATATTAGTAGAAGTACATGCAAATATTCTTATAAATTTATCATAGGCATATGCCTTTATACAAGTATCATTCAATTTAATCACCTTAAGTAGTATAGCATAATTTCGTTTAATATTAAATTAAAGATAATTAATTTATAAAATAAAATGTTAAATATCTTAAAAAATGTGATAAAATACCTTAGGTGAATTTTATGGCATTAGTTGAATGTGAAAATATTAATTTTAAATATACAGATAATAATTTATATAATAATGCGTGTTTTAGACTATTAGAGGGAGAACACATCGTACTTGTAGGGCCTAATGGATGTGGTAAGTCTACATTTATGAATATTCTTGCAAAAAATATTATTCCTGATAGTGGTAAGGTTACATGGTTAAATAATGTGTCCTATAGTTATCTTGATCAACACTTAAAAGTTGATAAAGATATAAGTATTAAAGATTATTTATATGGTGTATTTAAACCTTTATTTGATAAAGAAGAAGAGATGAATAAATTATATGAATCTTTATCTTATGAGAGTGAATCTAAGTATGATAAGATTATGAATAGAGCTCAAGCTATTCAAGATGAATTAGATAAGAATAACTTTTATCAAATTAATTCTAAAGTAGGAAATATCATTAATGGTTTAGGTATATCTAGTTATGGACTAGATACACACCTTTCAACATTATCAGGTGGACAAAGAGAGAAAGTATATTTAGCTAAGATGTTACTATCTGAATCAGATGTATTGTTAATGGATGAACCTACTAACTTCTTAGATAGAGAACATATATTATGGCTTATATCATACCTTAATTCTTTTAAGGGGGCATTTGTTGTAATAAGTCATGATGTGGAATTTGCAAAAGAGATAGCACGTGTTGTTTATGAAATTAATAATAAACAATTAGTGAGATATAAAGGGGATTATGAATTCTATTTAAAAGAACATGATATTAGAAATGAGCACATGCAAAGAGAATATATTAATCAACAAAAATATATTAAAGCTCAAGAGGATTGGATTAGTGCACATATCGTTCGTGCTACAAGTGCTCGTCAAGCCAAAGAACGTCAAAGAAAACTTGAAAGATTAGATGTGCTTGATAAGCCAAAAGAAGAAGCACGCATTAATATTCATTTCCCTTATTCTCACTCAACAGGAGATGAGGTTTTAAAATTAACTGATTTAGAAGTAGGATATAATGATAAAGCGATTCTTCCTCCTTTAAACTTACTTATTGAAAAGAATAAGAAGGTTGCAATACTAGGACATAATGGTGTAGGTAAGACTACTATACTTAAAACTATTATGGGTCTCCTTAAACCAATAAGTGGAACTTATAAGTTTAACAATAGTGCAGATATTAATTTCTTTGAACAAGAACACGAATTTGAGAGAGGCATTAACGCAATTAATTATTTACGTGGATTTTATCCTTTAAAAGAAGACGGTGAGCTTAGAAGTGTACTAGCTAAAGTTGGTATTAAAGGAGAACTTGCACTAAAAGATATGAATACAATGTCTGGTGGAGAACAAACTCGTGTGCGTTTAGCTTTAATGACTATGAAAAAGAGTAATGTACTTATTTTAGACGAACCTACTAATCATCTAGATAAGAATACTAAAGAAGCGTTGTTTAAAGCGCTAGAAGAATTTGAAGGATCAGTAATACTTGTATCTCATGAAAAAGATTTCTATGATGGTCTTTTAGATTATGAAATAAATTTTGACTAAATTTTTATGCCTTAGGAGTAATCTTAAGGTTTTTTTAATGCTAAACTTTAAAAAAAGGCATTGATATAAATCAACACCTTTTCATTAGTTAGAATTTATCTATTTCAGCCTTTAGTTCTTTGATGATATCTTTTTCATC
>CAVGEZ010000078.1:0-3774 GCA_963628445.1 uncultured Eubacteriales bacterium | reverse complement strand
AATCTATCTTACTTCTAATTTTATATATTTCTTTAACTCTATCTAAATCACACAAATCGTTTACATAATCTTCATCTAATTTAGCATCACATAAGAAAACTTCATCAAGACGACTTCCATCAATAGAACTTAGAGTTAGTTTGTCTCCATCATCAACCAGACTAAAATTATTATAGTTATACTTATATTCCTTACCATTAATTAATACATGTAAATCATCATAATTAAGTATGTCATTTCCACCTTCTATGTATGTATATAATTTATATAGTTCTTTAGTATCGTCCATTATTTATATCCTCTTCTATTTGTTTTATCATTTTCTTTTTATAGACTGATAATATGTCTTCATAATCATGCCCAATCTTATCTATAATCATGTTATTAGAGCTATCGGTATCAAATTTTAAATATGCAGAATAACTATATTTGTCAAAATCATCAAATACATCAATAGATGTATAACCTTCTAGTAATCTTATAGTATCATCCTCTCTTATAACAAAAGGGTTCTTATAAGGTGTTAATATACCAGTTTCTGAATTGATAAATCCTTCTTCATCTTTAGCTGAATAATAAACATCTTTCATCTTTAACTGCCTTGCTTCTCGTACTGTAATAGCTTTATCTAAATTTAGTACTACAATTACATTATCCAATACATTGTGGCCATTTGAATAATATTTTCTTTCTATCTTAAAGCGAGGATAATCTTGAGTACTATGTTTACCAAGATAATAAAAACAATATAAGAAGTTTTCAGGGTGATGTCTATATTCACTAAATACTGATATAGATTTTGCGTTCTTTAACTCATTAATAAAGTTAAGATATCTTAAATCTTGGTAGATATTAATCTCATTAAAATATGATTTATATCCTTTAATAATGGATATATATTTAGATTTATCTTCTTCAAGTATTAGTTTAGTTAATAGTGGAATAATATTTAGTTTAGGGCCTATATTGTCAACAAAATGAGCACTATACATTTCATCTAATACTTTAGATATATTAGTCTCTATTACTTCTTTTGAGTAATCATTATTACATCTATTAATAATCATACTAGCACATAATTCAATTTGAGATTTATAATATCTTAAATCATCAAATAAACCTGATATAGAAAGTATTCTTTCACATCTTGCAATCATTTCTTCTTTTAAATATTCATCCATTTGTTTTATCCTCTTTCTTTCATTATTTTATCGATTAAAGGTATTAAATACTCCTTTATATCTGTCTCTTCTAATCTGTGACCAAACTCACGTGTTTCAAGTTTGGCATAAGGAAATTCTTCCTTGAAATCTTCTATATGTGAGAATAGTTCATCCCTTGTCCCAAATAAACCATACATCTTATACGAGAAATCATCATCAATCATACATTCCTTAAAAAACCACTCCCTCATCTCCTTTAATTTAGATAAATATTTATCATCGATTATATATGTATCTATAGAGTCATGTCTTTTGCTAAAATATTTATAAGTACCTTTTACCAATAGATTTTTCTATATCTATATCAGCGATAATTGCAGGATTAATTAAAATCTTTGCTTGACTTGCCAGTTGCATTGCATAAAATGCATCAAGTGAGCTAGCAACTACAATATCAGGTCTAACTCTTTGAGTAAGTGCGCAAATATAGCGAAGAGCTCTTTCTGGCTCAAATGGAATATCAGGATTATATACATCTGCGCTCTTATAGTGTTCTTGTAAGATTCTAGATGTTCTTGAATTTCCAGACGAGCCAAGGCCATGAATGTATAATATCTTCATAATTTTTCCTTTCAAAGTGAAAAAAATCCATCAAGCCTGATGGATAATAATAAAATATATCCATCATACAAGTATTAGCACCTTACATCTGCAGGTTGCTTGAGGGTCATTAAGCTTGTCTTTCGCCTCATCTCTATGGATTTTTAAAATATTTGATATCTATAACCTAATACTTTGATACCACTTCTAAAATTATTTCTAACTTTTTAAAGAAGTTTTTCTAACCTTAAGACACATGGCTATATGTAGCCATGAAATAAAATTCATCAGGTGAACTACATCTGGTGAATTTCCAGATCTGTAGCACTAACATCCCTGTAACATTGACAAATAACACAAAACGAAAACGATATAATGCAAAAACTTTGAACAAAATATAAGTGTTAATTTATCTTAAATATATAAAATATAAATAATTTACTTTGGGTACTAGAATACTCTCTAGCGAGGTTAAATATTTCTCTTTAACGGAGCTTCATCTATGCGCAACTCACATAGACTAGTCTTAAGTTTAGTAGGAAAGAATTTAGTTATTTAACTAATCTTCATTAGAATATGAAGTGATATCCACGTCGATATCAAATTCATATGTATGATTGAATGTATCTAATGCAATTTGCATCGCATATACTTTTTCTTGTGTTTCTTTGTATTTTCTTTGAGCTTCTTTAATATCATAATTGACATATAAATACTCGTATTTTATTGTATTTGAATTATATGGATTATAACTTTTTTGTTCTAATTTTTTCTTAGGAAGAGATTTTCTAAGTTTGTTATAATAATTCATTCTGTTTGATAGTTGAGCCATTTGTACTAGAATTTCATCAACGCAATAGGTATTACCTAAAACTTCGATTTTCGCATTCACATTTGCGACATTAATCGCATGTTTAATGATGGCAACTTTTTTATCGATTTCCGCAATTGCTTTGCAATTTCCATCAAAATCAAATTCTGGAATATAAGGGTCTACTTCCCCTTGTTCAATAGTATAGAAAGATGAGTCTTTTTCTCTTTCTAAATAGATATCTTTTTCGTTACTTAATTGTAATAAAATTTTATTTGCTAAAGCTGATGTAACTAACATATTTTCCTCTTTCCAACGAACTTGTTATTTTTTTTGTGTTCGTCGTTTACAGTTACTATTATAAGCCTTATTTTCAAAAAGTCAATAGGTAATTTGTTATTTTTTCTATGTTCGGTGTAATACTACCAAAAAAGAACCTGCCATAATAGACAAGTTCTTCTATAATCAATATATTAAATTAATGTATTATTCTTTAATAAATTTCTTACTTCCAATTTTCTTATGCATTTCTTTAATAATATCTAAATATTCATCTTCTATACAGAAATCCATGTACATTTGTTCTAATTTAGAAATACTATCTTTATTATAATATGCTTCCGCAATTGCTCCTGCCATACAAGCAATAGTATCTGAATCTCCGCCCATACATACAGCTTTTACAATTGCATCTTGCAAGGAATTAGAGTGTAAAAAACAATAAATTGCCTCAGGACATGATCCTTCACAAAATAAATCAGTTTTATATTCTTTAACCCATTTATCATAATCAATATCTACTATTCTAGGATAATAATTATGAATCATATAGTCACCAATTTCTTCTTTTGAATATCCATGTAATGCCATAAAGATAGCAGTAGCTATAGCTTCTGCTCCTTTAAGTCCATCAGGATGATTATGGGTGATTTCGGATACCATAAGTGATAAGTATTGAACCTCAGTTAAATTATTAGCCATCCACCCAACCGAAGAAATTCGCATAGCACTACCATTTGCACAAGAATTATATGGTTTCATATCCTTTAAGTCTTTTAAAGCCCAAAAATAGAATGTACCACCAAATCCTGCAGTTTTATGGTGTTCTACCATATATTTAAATTCAACTTTCAAATCCTCTTGAATATTTATCTGTTCTTCCTCGCTAAAATTGAACGGATAATATTTAGTTAAAACTTT
>CAVGEZ010000077.1:0-3984 GCA_963628445.1 uncultured Eubacteriales bacterium | reverse complement strand
CAGTTAAAATTTTTAAAAAATAGTGAGAAATTAGACTATAAGTTTCTTGTACCTTCTCTAGTAACTGAAGCTGATCTCAATTGGTTAGATGTCTTATATGTTATTAGAGGAGATTCATCTTATATATTATCACTTGCTAAATGGTGCAAAAGGCATAAGAAAATTGTTGTATATGTATTAGATGATAATTTACTTGAAATACCAACTAATTTATCCGCTACACGCTATTATTTAAAGAAGAGTACTCAAAGAAGTATAAGAAAATTGATTAATCTATCTGATGGATTTGTTTCACCATCTATTAATTTAATTAATAAATATGCGACTAAAAAGCATAAGGTATTACAAATCATTGAGCCTTCTATTAATCCAATTAAGGAAAAGAAGGATAATGATATTATTAAGATTGGTTTTGCTGGATCTATTGATCACGCAAATGATATTGATAATATGTTAAAAGATGTGTTTAAAGAACTTAAGGCTAAATACAAAGATTCTATTAGTATTGAACTATTTGGACCTAAAACAGAAACTACGGACGAATTAGGTATTGTATATTATCCTTATATGGATTCATATGAATCATATCAAGAAAAAATGAAAGAATTAAACTGGGATATTGGTTTAGCTCCACTTGAAGATAGTTTATTTAATCAATATAAGCATTATAATAAACTTGTTGAGTATGAGACTTATGGTATTGCGGGAGTATATTCTTCAGTATATCCATATAAATTTGCAGTTAAAGAACATGTAAATGGTATTTTAACTAAGAATGACAAAGACTCATGGATTAATTCTATTTCATTACTCGTTGATGATGTGTCTTTAAGAAAAAATATTTCTAATAATTGTTTGCGGGAGGCTACATCTATTTATTCTCTAGATTCAGCGTCTTGCAAATTATATGAATATTTATCTAATTTTAAGATTACACATATAAATGCATCTAAATTTTTATTAAAATTAAGGATAAAATGGTGGAAATTTATATATAGTCTAAAAACAGGTCAATTATTTAAAATAATCTTTAAATTCTTTAAAAAAATAGTTCATAAATCTTAATTATTTATTGTTAAAGTTTTTAAATTTTGTAAAATGTATATTATAAAACTAATACATATAACTATAATAATTAACTAATTTGTTATCAAGTAAATATATGTTATACAGTTTTAGTTTTTGTAATTTAAGGAATAAGAAAAAGAAAATATGAGTAAATTGAGAGATAAATTACTTCCTATTGGAAGTAGAAGAAGAAAAATTATAAAATTGACTGGAAAAACTATCAAGCATCCAATTAAATCAATTAAAGCTTTAACACCTAAACATATTAGAACATTGTTTAGGGAACTTAAAAATAAGGATTTAGATTTGCTTGAAAGACAATTCAATATTGCTGTATTAGGTACTAATGGTGAACCTGAAAAGGTTAAAGTCATTAAATCACAAAATAAGGCTAGATTAAAAGATTATAAAAAAATAGAATTTAAAACTTATAACAATCCTTTAGTTAGTATTATAATACCTGTTTTTAATCAATTTGATTATACGTATAATTGTTTAAAATCAATTTTAAATAATACTATTGACGATATATGTTATGAAATAATTATAGCAAATGATTGTTCGACTGATTTAACTAAGGATATATTAAAGGTTGTAAAAGGCATAAATGTTATTAATAATGAGATTAATTTAAAGTTTTTATTAAATTGTAATAATGCAGCTAAGTTTGCTAAAGGTAAATATATATTGTTCTTAAATAATGATACTCAAGTTCAAGAGCATTGGTTAAAACCTCTTATTGATTTGATTGAAAGTAATGATGATATAGGGATGGTTGGTTCTGAGTTATTATATCCAGATGGCTTGCTTCAAGAAGCCGGAGGAATAGTATGGAAAGACGGTAGTGCATGGAATTACGGTAATAGACAGTCTCCTAATCTAGCTGAATTTAATTATGTAAAGGAAGCTGATTACATTTCTGGTGCTTCAATTATGATTAAAAGAGAACTATGGAATGAAATAGGCGGATTCGACACTAGATTTGTACCGGGTTATTATGAAGATACTGATTTAGCGTTTGAGGTAAGAAAACATGGCTTTAAGGTTATGTATCAACCATTATCAAAAGTTGTACATTTTGAAGGTACTTCTAATGGTACAGATATCAATTCAGGATTAAAAGCTTATCAAGTTGAAAATGGTAAGAAATTTTATGAAAAGTGGCATGATATACTTGATAAAGAGCATTTTGATAATGGGAAAAATGTTTATTTAGCTAAAGATAGAGGACAATTTAGGAAACAAATATTAATTATAGATCACTATGTACCAAATTATGATAAAGATGCTGGTGGCAAATGTACTTATATGTACATTAAGATGTTCTTAGAAAAGAAAATGAAAGTTACTTTTATTGGGGATAATTATTTTAAACATGAACCATATTCTACTGAATTAAATCAATTAGGAGTAGAAATTCTATACGGAAATTATTATTATTTGAATTATGAAGAATGGCTTAAAAACAATTTAAAGTATTTTGACTATGTATATTTACAAAGACCACATATATCAATTAAATACATTGATATAATAAAAAAATATTTCACTGGTAAAATATTTTATTTTGCTCATGATTTACATCATATTAGATTATATAGACAATATTTAACTGATCATGATGAAAACGTATTAAAAGAATCTCAACATTGGGAAAAAGTTGAAATGAAATTATTCGGATCAGCTGATGTTGGTCATGTTGTAGGTAGTTATGAACAAAAAATTATGCAAGAAAAATTCCCCAATAAGCCAATTAGAAACATTCCTTTATACATATATGATGAAGTGCCAAATGTAGAAAAAGATTTTTCTGAAAGAAAAGATATTATGTTTGTAGGTGGTTTTCAACATGCACCTAACGAAGACGCTGTACTATGGTTTAGTAAAAATGTGTTTAATAAAATTCTTAATAAAATACCAGATATTAAGTGGCACATTGTAGGATCTAAAGTAACTTTACCTGTACAAGCACTAGCTTCTAAAAATATTATTATTGATGGATTTTTATCTGATGAAGAACTTCGTAAGTTATACAATTCGTGTAGAATATCGGTAGTTCCTCTAAGATATGGAGCCGGAGTAAAAGGTAAAATACTTGAGGCAGCATATTATCAAATTCCTGTTGTTACAACAACAGTTGGTGAAGAAGGAATTGATAAATCTATAGGTGCGTTTGAAGTAGAAGATGATGCAGATAAAATGGCTGATTTAATTATTGATTTATATAATGATTTAGATAGATTAGTTGAAATGTCTGATAAGGGTAGAAAATTAATCGAAAAATATTACACTAAGAAAAGTGCGATTGATGTTCTTGCACAAGATATTGATTTTGAATAAAATTGATTACAAATTTTATTAATTTACTAATTAATATATATAAACTATAGAAGTTATGGAGAATAGTATATGATGAACATTATATTATTATCTGGTGGATCAGGAAAAAGACTTTGGCCTTTATCAAATGATGTTAGATCTAAACAATTTATTAAGATCTTTAAGAACGAAAACGGTGAATATGAATCAATGGTTCAAAGAATGTATCGTTTGATTAAAAAGATTGATAAAGATGCAAAAGTCACTATTGCTACATCTAAAACTCAAGTATCTGAACTTATTCATCAATTAGGTGAAGATATTAATATCTCAGTTGAACCTACTAGAAGAGATACATTTCCTGCTATTGCATTAGCCACATCTTATCTTCATGATGTATTAAACGTATCAGAAGATGAAGCCGTTGTTGTTTGTCCAGTTGATCCTTATGTTGAAGATGATTATTTTAAAGCGCTAGAGAAGCTTTATGAGTTAGCGAGCACTAGTAAATCCAATCTCACTCTTATGGGTATGGAACCAACATATCCATCTGAAAAATATGGATATATTCTTCCTACATCAAAGGATGATGTAAGT
>CAVGEZ010000076.1:0-4832 GCA_963628445.1 uncultured Eubacteriales bacterium | reverse complement strand
TTACCCGCGACTAGACGGAAAGACCCCATGGAGCTTTACTATAACTTAATATTGGTTAATTGAAATTCATATGTAGGATAGGTTGGAGACTTTGAAGCCTGGGCGCTAGCTTAGGTGGAGTCGTCGTTGAAATACAACTTTTGGATTTCAATTAGTCTAACGTGATAATTTACCTTTATACGGACAGTGTTAGGCGGGTAGTTTGACTGGGGCGGTCGCCTCCCAAATTGTAACGGAGGCGCCCCAAGGTACCCTCAATACGGTTGGAAATCGTATTTCGAGTGCAATGGCATAAGGGTGCTTGACTGCGAGAGGTACATCTCGAGCAGGGACGAAAGTCGGGCATAGTGATCCGGTGATCCTGTGTGGAAAGATCATCGCTCAACGGATAAAAGCTACCCTGGGGATAACAGGCTGATCGCTTCCAAGAGTTCACATCGACGAGGCGGTTTGGCACCTCGATGTCGGCTCATCACATCCTGGAGGGGAAGTACCTTCCAAGGGTTGGGCTGTTCGCCCATTAAAGTGGTACGCGAGCTGGGTTCAAAACGTCGTGAGACAGTTTGGTCCCTATCTGTCGTGGGCGCAACAAGTTTGAACGGACCTGTCCTTAGTACGAGAGGACCGGGATGGACATGGCAACGGTATATCGGTTGTTCTGCCAAGAGCATGGCCGAGTAGCTGCCCATGGAAAGGATAAACGCTGAAAGCATCTAAGCGCGAAGCCTACCGTAAGATGAGACTTGTCATTCGTAAGAAGTAAGTGCACTCTAATGTTAAGAGTTTGATAGGATAGAGATGTAAGTACAGTAATGTATTCAGTCGACTATTACTAATAGCACGAGGACTTAATTTCATAAGATTTTGATCGAAAGAAAACGAATTTTAAAAGTAAAATATAAGGTAAAGAAAGAACATTAAAAATATCTTGTTTTCAGAGAATATTTAAGATATTATTCTCTTATAAGTCTGGTGACTATGATGCAGTGGACACACCTCTTCCCATCCCGAACAGAGAAGTTAAGCATTGTAATGGTGAAGGTAGCTCCTTGAGCAAGAATAACACGTCGCTGGGCTTTTTTTATTATCAAAAATTAAAATTCAGTATAATAAATACTGAATTTTTTTCTTTACATTATTTTCCTTATACATTAAAATATAATTCGGTATTAAAATACGGAATATGAGAAAAGAATTAACACAAGCACAATTAAGAAGAATACCTTCATACTTACAGGTATTAATGGATTTTAAAAGAAAAGGAATCAAATATATTAATTCTAATGATATATCAGAAGCTTTAAACTTGAATAATGAAATGGTTAGAAAAGATATATTTGCTTTTTCGTCAAAAAATGGCGTCCCAAATAAAGGAAGAGATATTGATCAATTAATTTTAGATATCAAAAACTGTTTAGGTTATGGTTCTATCAATAATGCCTTATTAGTAGGAGTCGGCTCTTTAGGCAGGGCACTTTTAAATTATATTGGATTTGAACATTATAATTTAAATATTGTTGCAGCCTTTGATATTAATAAAAAAATGGTTGGACAAGTAATTAATAACGTAGAAGTTTATGATATTGACGAATTAAAAAATATTAAAAGATTGAAAAAAGCTTCGATTGGAATTATTTGTGTTCCAAAATCTGAAGCACAAGGTGTTGCAGTTAAATTAGTTGCTTCAGGAATTGAAGCTATATGGAATTTTGCACCTACTAAATTAGATTTAAATGATGAAGTTATCGTATCTAATATGGATATGGCAGAATCTCTTGCGGATTTAGCACATCGTTTATATATTAAAAATATTAATAAAAAGGAGAAGTAAATGGATAGAGAATTAGATCCAAAAGCAGTACAAGAAGTTGATGAACTTGTTAAAAAAGGATTAGTTGCTTTAGATGAGTTTAGATTATTAGATCAAGCAAAAGTAGATTATATAGTTGCAAAAGTTTCTACTAAAGTATTAGATCAACATGAATATTTAGCAAGAATTGCAGTAGAAGAAACCAAAAGAGGTGTATTTGAAGATAAATGTACTAAAAATCTTTTTGCATGTGAATACGTTGTTAATGCGATGAGACATTTAAAAACATGTGGAATTATTAGTGATGATCCAGTAACAGGCATTACAGAAATAGCAGATCCTTTAGGTGTTATTGCTGGAGTTACTCCTGTTACAAATCCTACATCAACAACAATTTTTAAATGTTTAATTGCACTTAAAACAAGAAACCCAATTATTTTTGGATTCCATCCAAATGCTCAAAATTGTTCAGTTGAAACTGCAAAAATTATTTTAAAAGCCGCAGTAGAAGCTGGTGCTCCTAAAAATTGTGTTCAATGGATTGAACATCCTTCTCTTGACGCTACAACTGCATTAATGCAACATCCTGGTATTGCTTGTATATTAGCAACTGGAGGAAATGCTATGGTGAAAGCAGCTTATAGTTGCGGGAAACCAGCATTAGGAGTTGGAGCAGGCAACGTTCCTGCATATGTAGAAAAAACTGCTAACGTTGCTCAAGCTGCTAATGATATTTTGATGTCAAAAGCCTTTGATAATGGTATGGTTTGTGCTTCAGAACAAGCTGCAATTTTAGATAAAGAAATTTATGATGAGTTTATAAAAGATATTAAGAGATATGGTGCATATCTTTGTTCAAAAGAAGAAAAAGCATTATTAGAAAAATACATGTTTAGAGAAGGCAAAGATGGCAAAACCGCTTTATATCCTGGACTTGTTGGACATCCAGCTTGGGAAATTGCACATGAAGCTGGATTTGAAGTACCAAAAGAAACTCCAATCTTAATGGCTGAATGTAAAAAAGTTGGTTTTGATGAACCTTTAACTCGTGAAAAATTATCTCCAGTTTTAGCATTATTAAAATGCAAAGATTCAAAAGAAGGCTTAGATTTAGCAGAACAAATGGTTGAATTAAATGGTTTAGGTCATAGTGCATGTATTCATACTCAAAATAAAGATCTCGTTGATGAATTTGGATTAAGATTAAAAGCTTGTCGTATAATTTGGAATTCTCCTACATCTTTTGGTGGTATTGGTAATATTTATAACTCATTCTTACCATCTATGACTCTTGGTTGTGGTTCTTATGGTCATAACTCAGTGAGTGGAAATGTTAGTGCAATTAATTTAATTAATATAAAAAGAATTGGTAAGAGGAGAAACAATATGCAATGGTTTAAAGTACCAAGCAAGATAGATTTTGAGAGAAATAGTGTTCAATATTTAAAGGATGCAAAAAATTTAAATAAAGCATTTATTGTATGTGATGAATCGATGGTAAAACTTGGTTTCCTTCAAAAAGTTTTAGATCAAATTAATTCAAGAAGAAATGAAGTTCAAATTCAATTATTTACAAGTGTTGAGCCAGATCCTGATATCACTACTGTTAAAAAAGGTGCTGAAATGATGGAAGATTTCCAACCTGATACAATTATTGCATTAGGAGGAGGATCTTCAATGGATGCCGCAAAAGGTATGTGGTTATTTTATGAAAATCCAACAGTTAATTTTGATGATTTAAAACAAAAATTTATGGATATAAGAAAAAGAGCATTTAGATATCCAGAATTAGGCAAAAAATCTAAATTGATTTGTATACCTACCACAAGCGGTACAGGTTCTGAAGTTACTCCATTTGCAGTCATTTCAAATCGAGCAGAATTTAAAAAGTATCCTTTAACTGATTATTCTTTAACTCCTACAATTGCTATTATTGATCCTGAATTTACTACAAATTTACCTCCTCAAGTTACTGCTGATACAGGATTAGATGTATTGACTCATGCATTAGAAGCTTATGTTTCAATGTTAGCAAGTGATTATACTGACGCTTTAGCTTTACAAGCAATTCAAATGGTATTTGAATATTTACCAAGATGTGTTAAAAATGGTAAAAACGATTTAGAAGCAAGAGAAAAAATGCACAATGCTTCAACAATGGCAGGTATGGCTTTTGCAAATGCATTCTTGGGTATGTGTCATTCAATGGCTCATAAAATTGGTGGAGCATATCATGTTGTTCATGGAAGAGCAAATGCAATATTATTACCATTTGTTGTTAGATATAATGGTGAAGTTCCACAAAAATTATCAACATGGCCTAAATATAATGTTTATGATGCAGATAAGAGATATGCTAAAGTTGCTAGATTGCTTGGATTAAAAGCAAAAACAGATGCTGAAGGTGTTAAGTCATTAGCTGATGCAATCTACGATTTAGGAATTGAATGTGGAGAAAAAATGAACTTTAAGAGCGAAGGAATTTCTAAAGAGGAATGGTTTAATAACGCAGAAGAACTTGCATATTTAGCATATGAAGATCAATGTACACCATGTAATCCTAGAATACCTTTAATTAAAGACATGGTTCAAATTCTAGAAGATGCATACGAAGGTTATAAAAAATAAATAAAAAAATAACTCACATTAAGATTTATTAATTAATCTCGATGTGAGTTTTTATTTTGAATTAAATTTAATTGTTTCTAAGATATCGTTATCATTAATTCCAGTTTCTTTAAGAAATATTTCTAATCTTTCATAAGGTATATTTTCATATTGAATAGGACTATGTGCATCGATTCCAAAGATAAATTTATTACCAATTGATTTTGCAATCTTAAAAAATTCTACGCTAGGATATTCACGATTGTTAATAAATCCATTTAAATTTATTTCTAAAGGAATATCTTCTTTTTTAGCGGCTTCACAAATAGAAATAGATATTTTTTTTGCAAAATCATTAAATTCATATAAATTTATTAAAAAAAGATCAGGATGGCAAACATATGCAAAATAATGT
>CAVGEZ010000075.1:0-4843 GCA_963628445.1 uncultured Eubacteriales bacterium | reverse complement strand
ACTATGTATAAGGATTTTTTAGATGAATATATAAAAGTTGGCGAATCTGATAAAATAGAGAAGAGTTATGCATGGTCTACAGTCATAGGTTACAAGCTGTTGATGGATTAAAACCTTCAAAATACCTAATTGAAACTGCTAGAATGAACATAGATGGTGATATTAGTTTAGTTGATGCAAATAAATTAATAGATACATATTATATCGAAAGACCTGGACATTCTGAAACTGATAGAACCGAAGAGGCTGATAAATTATCAGCGCGTATTGCGACAATACTATCTGAAAAAAGTTTTTCTTTTACGATTAATGAATATATATCAATACATAAAAAACTATTTAATGGAATATATGAATATGCAGGGAAAATTAGAGATTATAATATTACTAAGAATGAATGGGTTTTAAATGGAGATACTATTTATTATGGTGATAAATATGAGCTTAGAGAGACTTTAGAATATGATTTTAAAGAAGAAAGAAATTTTCAGTATAAGAATTTATCAATTGATGAAGTTATTATACATCTTGCAAGATTTGTTTAACGCCTATGGCAAATTCATATATTTGGTGAGGGTAATACAAGAACTACAGCAGTATTCTTTATTAAGTATTTAAAAACATTAGGATTTAAAGTTATTAATGACGTATTTTCTAAAAATTCATGGTATTTTAGAAATGCTTTAGTTAGGGCAAATTATACTAACATTGAAAAGGGAATTTATGAAACAACAGAATATTTAGAAAAATTTTTAAGAAACTTATTATTACATGAAAATAATGAATTAAAAAATAGAGAATTACATATTGATTAGAAGGAAAAAGTAGACATTCAAAATCAAAAAGTAGATATTGAAAAGACAAAAGTAGACATTGAAAATGTTTTTGATAATTTAAAAGACGTGTTTTCAAATAAGACAATAGGTCATATTAAGGTATTATTTTTTAAATTTGGTTATGATGTTTATTAATAGTATTATCTTAATTTAATAACTTAAGTTTTAGAATTATCTAATATAATTAAATTTTTGAATGCAGTTGAAGAACAAATAAAAGGTTTCTAAAAATTTAGGAACCTTTTACTTTCGATAGATTTAAACAGTATTATTAAAAATTACTTTAATTTAGAAAATATTAACTTTAAATAATTATAACAATAAGAATCAGGATTAAGACAATAATTCATATTAACAGATTTCATTGCGTCTACCTGAGACTTATTTGGATAAATCATAGGATATAGTCCGTGGGTTAACATAAATAATGAATCAATCATAGTTCTTATATCTGATTTAAGATTGTCTGGATAACTAGAATAAAAAGTATTCTCTAGTTCCTTAAATGGTGTAACAAAACTTGATTTAAAATTGATTAAACTATCAAGTGATGAATGAGTTTCTATATCAGTTAAATATGTAGAGATAATATGTAATAATTTGGTATGACCTAAATAAATATCAGTAATACTTCTTGCAAGGTCCCCTTTATTTTTAATTGCATGAGTTATTTCTGATAAAAACTTTAAATAATCACTCTTTAATATATCAAGCATTATTTCCTCTTTACTATTGTAATAACAATACAAAGAAGACCTCGCAATTGATATGCGTTCACTTATTGTTTTCATTGATATATCTTGATAATCCATCTCATCAAACATTTTTGATGTAACTTCAATTATTTCCTTTTTACGGATTTGTACTTGTTCAATAGTATTTGCACGCTTCATATAATCACCTTTAATTAAAATAATTATAATTTATTGTTGACACAGTGTCAAATAAAGAATAAAATTCAATTAATGACATAGTGTCAAAAAAGGAGGCTTTCATATGAAGTCATTAATTATATACTTTTCAAGAACAGGTGAAAATTATACAAGTGGAAATATTAGTAAAGGTAATACAGAAATAGTTGCAGAAGAAATTCAAAAACTTACTAATGCAGATTTATTTAAGTGTGATCCTCTTGTTCCTTATTCTAGTGATTACAAAAAATGTATAGAAGAAGCTAGAATAAAGATGGAAGAAGATGCTAGACCTAAATTAAAGAATTATATAAAGGATATTAATAATTATGATGTTATCTATATAGGAGGACCTATTTATTTCGGTGAGTATCCTTATGAAATATATAGTGCATTAGAGGGACTTGATTTTAATGGGAAAATAATAAGGCCATTCTCTACTCATGAGGGTAGCGCATTAGGTAAATGTATTCAGGTATTGAGAGATAAGTGTAAAGGCGCAATTATAAAACAAGGACTTGCGATAAGAGGTAGTGAGGTTAGTGAAGAGGCTTCTAAAATAAAAATTATTAATTGGGTAAACAAAGACAATTAATATTTTAGTTTTAGAATAAATGAATGGAACAGTATTTGATATTGTTCCATATTTTTAACTTTATTATAAAATTATATTAAATTCTAAATATCAATATAGACTTAATTATGGTAAAATAGAATATAAATGATATTACCAAATAAAAAGGTATATCAAAAGGAGGAGTTTATGTTAAAAACAAAATGTATATGTAAAAATTTTGAAATAGATTCTACAAGTTCAATTGAAGAATTTATTAATAGTTGTTATGAAAAATATGGTCAAGTTAATATTAAGCGCACAATCTATACTGTTAATGAAAAAGCATATATGAATGTATTTATTACTTATAGTTATGATACAGTTGATAAAGATTGTAAGAAGATATTAAAAGGTATAATTAAACTAGATAATATTTGTATTAATATAGTATGTTCTAAGTTTAATGTTGGTTTTAATCAAGCTTCTATGTTGATTAATTATTTAGAGTCTCTAAATATAATATCTAGTAGAGAAGATGGAAGAAAAGTCTTAATGGGTTATGAAGAGGCTTCTAAAATAATTGATTCATTATAAGAATAATTAGTGGTGTAAACGTAATTAATGCATGATAAAATAATACTGACTTAAAAATCACTGATAATAAAATCAGTAAATTCAAAAGGAGAATATATGAAGTTAATAAAGAATGCTAGATTATATACTATGGCTCTAATTAATGATGAAATTGGAGATATATTAATTGATAAAGATAAGATTGTTAATGTAGGTAAGTTTGATTATTCTAATTATCAAATTGATGAAGTAATTGATGCAAGTGGTCTTATTGCACTTCCTGGTATTGTAGATCCTCATTGTCATATTGGTGTTGATCAAGCAATTGTAGGTACAGTTGGCGCTGATTATAATGAAATTACGAATCCTATAACTCCTGAACTTAGAGGATTTGATGGAGTTAAGGATAATGATGAGGCTTTCGCTACTGCATTAAGAGGTGGAGTAACTACTGTTTGTACAGGACCTGGAAGCGCTAATATTATTGGTGGTACTTTTACTGCTTTAAAGACATATGGTAAGACTGTTGAAGATAAAATGATGGTTGAAGAACTTGCGATGAAAATGGCTTTAGGTGAGAACCCTAAAAGATGTTATAAAGATAAAAACCTTCAAACAAGAATGGCTTCTGCAGCTATACTTAGAGAAGCGTTGACTAATGCTCGAGATTACAAGGACAAGATGGATGATTATAAAAAGAAACTTAGTATGGGCGTTGAGGCTATAAAGCCTGAATATAATGCAAAATGGGCTAGTTTATCGAGAGTATTTGAGGGTTTAAGAGTTAAGATTCATGCTCATCAAGAAGAAGATATTTTAACTGCTTGTAGAATATCTAAAGAATTTGGACTAAATTCAACAATTGAACATTGTACTAGTGGTTGGAAGATTGTTGAAAAACTTAAAGAATATAATAAAACTGTTATCTTAGGACCTACATTAGGTGAAAAGAGTAAGTATGAACTTAAGGATAAATCATTTGATGCGGCTAGAATAATGTATGAAAATAATGTTCCTTTTGCGATTATGACAGATCATCCTGTTACTAGCTTAGAATATACAAGAACTCAAGCTGCAATATTTGTCGCTCATGGCTTGCCCTACCTTGAAGGACTAAAAGCTATTACTATCTATGCAGCTAAAGCTGTTGGACTAGAAGATAGAGTAGGAAGTCTTGAGATAGGAAAAGATGCTGATATAGTATTATATGATGCGGATCCTTTTAACTATATGACTAAAGTTAAGAAAGTATTTGTTAGAGGAGAAGAGGCATATAATTCTTAAGGTATATTCAATACTATAATATTACTTAGAATATAATTTATTAGAGCTCTAGTTAGCAATTTTAATCTGTAACTAGGGTTCTTTTTAATAATTTAGGCTCTAAATCTCTAGCCTTATAGATAAAAATAATATACAATTAGAATAATGATTATTAATATTAAATAACATTTAAAAATATATTTTAGGAGTATAAATATGATTTTAACTAAAACACCATTTAGAATGAGTTTCTTTGGTGGTGGAACAGATATGCCTGAATTTTTTAATGAATATGGTGGTTCTGTTATTTCTACTACATTTGATAAGTACGTATATGTTACTGTAAGACATTTACCTAGATTTTTTGATTATTCTACTGAACTTGTTTATTCTAAAACTGAAAGAGTAAACAACATTGACGATATTCAACACCCTATGGTTAGAAATGCAATGAAAATGCTTGATATGCATGAACTTCATATTGCATATGATGCTGACTTACCTGCTAGAACAGGTCTTGGTACCTCAAGTACTTTTGCAGTCGGTTTATTAAATGCATTCTATGCATTAAAGGGACAATTCAGAAGTAAACAAGACTTAGCTTCTGACGCTATATATCTAGAAAGAACATTATGTGATGAGGCTGGTGGCTGGCAAGATCAAATTGCAGCTTCTTTTGGTGGATTAAATAGAATTGATTTTAA
>CAVGEZ010000074.1:0-4931 GCA_963628445.1 uncultured Eubacteriales bacterium | reverse complement strand
GATCAAATAAAACTGGTTATTGGAAAATTTTAAAATAAAGTTCGACTCCATCAGGCCCACCAAATGAAACAAAAATGAGTGGCAGTCATATAATCGGAATATATTATGTACCTGGTCATTTCGTTGTAAGGGCACAAATGGATGTTGCCCGTAATAGAAAGAAGAACAAATAGTGGTTTAAAACCACTATTTTTCTTTTCTTTGAAAATTTATAATATTAATTTAATCAAAGATATCAAAGCAATTTTTGAAAATTCTAAAAAAGTTAGTTGTAAGAAATATGAATACAATTATGTTTCAAACTTATTGGAACATTGATAAATGAGTAGTTGAAGAAGGACAAAATAGTAATGAAAAGGCAAACTATGGTGAATATATAATTAAGAATTTATCTATTGAATTATCAAAATAATACTGTAGAGTTTTTTATTAAAGT
Organism: uncultured Eubacteriales bacterium; assembly: GCA_963628445.1. GTDB lineage: Bacteria > Bacillota_I > Bacilli_A > Acholeplasmatales > Anaeroplasmataceae > JAEELC01. The sequence continues at coordinate 4,495 of CAVGEZ010000074.1, read as the reverse complement.
TAATATAAAATGATAAGACGTTTATACAATAAATATCAAATTGGGCAAATGCTGTCTGACCGATTGAGTTGGTCTCATTATTTGCTTTTCCTAAGAATCTCCTATTTGAACGAAAGAAGCTTTTATGAACACGAGTGTGAAAATATAAACAAGAAAAATGAAGTGCAGTAGTCAATATTATGTTGAGACTTCACAAATGTGTTCAGCAAAATACCACAAATGTGTTCAGCAAAATACCACAAATGTGTTCAGTAAAACATCACAAATGTGTAAAGTAAGTATTGAATTACCACAATTTTATTGGTAAAATATGATTAAGGTGATAATAATGAAAGAATATAAAAAAAGAATTGCTGATGATTTATTAAAACTTAAAATGGAAGCGTTTGGAGCTACATTGATTGTTGGACCCAAAGGTTGTGGAAAAACAACAACAGCAAGACAAATCGCAAAAAGCGTTATTGAATTTCAAGACGAAGATAATAGAGAAAAATATTTATCCGTTGCTGAAAATGTACCTTCTAAATTATTAATCGGTGAAAAGCCAAGACTTTTTGATGAATGGCAGGATGCACCTAAGATTTGGGGTGCAATAAGAAAATCTGTAGATGATTTAAATGAAACAGGTCTCTATATTTTAACCGGTTCTTCTTCTAAAGATATTGAAACACCACATACTGGAACAAGTAGAATATCAACATTAAAAATGTATCCAATGAGTCTTTATGAAAGTGAGGAATCTTCTGGTGAAATATCACTGATTGAATTATTTGATAAGAAAAATTTAGATTTTTTCGTTGAATCTAAGTTAACCATTGATCAATTAATATTCGCTATTTGTAGAGGCGGATGGCCAAGAGCAATATTTAATAAAACAAAAGAAGCACAACTAGAAATCGCTAATGACTTATTTTATCAAATATGTAACAGTGATATTTCAAGTATCGATCACACAAATAGAAATCCCAGTACAGCTAAAAAAATATTAAGATCTTATTCAAGGAATATTTGCACATTAGCCGAGACGAAAACAATTATTGCAGATGTAAATTCTACAACTGAAATTTCAAAGGTAACTTATTATCAATACATAAACGCTTTAGAAAAATTATATATTATTGAAGATATAGAGGCGTGGTGTCCATCTATTCGTTCTAAGGAAGCAATACGTGCTAGCAATAAAAGAAATTTAATAGATCCATCTATTGCTGTAGCAGCACTAGGTATTACACCTGAATATTTTAATAGCGACTTTAAAACATTAGGCTTTTTATTTGAATCGTTATGCATACGTGATTTAAAAATATATTCAGCTAAAATGGATGGTAATATTTCTTATTATCATGATAGATACGGTTTAGAAGCTGATGCTGTATTACATTTAAAAGATGGTAGATATGCAATTATAGAATTTAAATTAGGAACAAAAGAAATAGATGAAGGTGCAAAACACTTATGTGAAATTGAACGTTTGATAATTGAGCATAATAAAAAAGAAACTCAGTGTCCTTTGCGATTGCCTGATTTAAAAATTGTTATTACTGGAAGTCAATACGGCTATAAAAGAGAAGATGGGGTTTTGATTATTCCAATAGGATGTCTAAAAGGTTAGCGTAATTAAAGTTCGTCTCCTTTATACTTAGGTCCACCATATTGAAAGTAATGCTTTGATACAATTGTATCAGGGCCTTTTTTATTCAAAAAATCAAGAATATGATAATTTAAGATTGTTTAAAATTAAAATTTGTTTTTAATATCAGTTTTAAGAACTATTTTGATGTATAAATTTAAACTGATTAAAAATACTATTTACAATAATTATTATTAGATTGAAATCTATGATGGGTTTTATTGATAAAATATAAAAATAATACTATGTTTAATACAAGTTTATTTAGTATATGTAAGAATATTAAAGTCAATATGAAAATGAACAATTAGGCTACAGTTATTTGTCATCATCTATTAGCACTACTTAATATTATTTTTTTAATTATCCCAATGATAGTTTTAACTTTTTATGCTATATTACTTTTAACAACTATTTTTTCAATTTTGGTAGATACTAAAGTTAATCTTAATCTAGTTTTGAATATTCTATTTTCTATAACATCTATTATATGACTTGTTTTAATTTTTATTACTTTTGAAATATTGTGCAAATTTAATAAGCAAATAATAGCGGTGATTGATAGAGTATGTGATGTAAATAATCCCAATAATGATGAAAAATTAGTAATTAAGGAAAATCTTAGATATGGAATAGTAGTATATGTTATTCCATTAACTACTATCCTATTATTTTTATTTGTTGTTTCTGTTTGTGTTAAGGGTATAATGAAGATGCTCAATTCGGGTACAGTAAAAATGTACAATTTTGGTATCTTCTTTTTTGTTTGATATTTTACAAATTTTCTATGAGCATATTAACATATTACTTTAAAAAAGAAGAAATAAAAAATATAAATAATAAAGTCTATTCTTCTAAAATAATAATTATTAGGACTTTTAGTCTTTTATTATGAATCTTTGGTGAAATTATTTAATGAATATTTCTTTAAAAATTGCTTTTTTTTTTTTGAATTAAAATAAAAGTATAAGGAGATGATTTTTATGGAACCAAATGAAAAAGTAAGTTTTTGGACTAAGACAAAAAATACATTTAAAAAGAATAATTATTTTTGGACAAAGATTGCGTCCGCTATACTTGCAGGAATAATTGTAATTATTCTAATAATATGTTTAGCAACATGTAATGGACATAATCACAAATATGATTCTGCGTGGTCTAGTGATGAGACAAACCACTGGCATCAAGCTACATGTGAGCATGATAAGAAAAAGGATTTAGCAGCGCATACATATGGTGATTGGGTTATAGTAACAGAAGCTACTGAGACTACTAAAGGAAGTAAGAAGAGAGTGTGCAGTGTATGCGATTATGTTGATACTGCAGAAATTGCAGTAATACCTCATACACATTCGCTTGTGCATCATGAAGCAGTAGCAGCTGGCGATGAAGATGGAAACATTGAATATTGGTCATGTTCTGGATGTGGTAAATATTTTAGTGATGCAAATGCTACAGTTGAAATAACAGATAAAACTAGCGTAGTGATTAGTGCTTATAGTAAAGGGCTTGAATATACTTTAAATCTTGATGGAACAACTTACAGTGTAGGAATTGGTACTTGTACTGATACTGATATTGTTATACCTTCAACACATGAGGGAAAGAATGTTACAAATATAGCTGATAATGCATTTGAGTTTAATACTTCAATAAAAAGTATTGTAATGCCAAATACAATAACAACAATTGATTGGTATGCATTTAATGGTTGTACAAATTTAACAACTATAGTAATACCTGAAAGTGTTAAAACTATAGATGGGGCTGTATTTTATGGCTGTGAAAATTTACAAAGCATTTATTACAAAGGTAATTTATCAGCTTGGAATATAATAGATATAAGTGATTCATATAATGATGAATTAAATAATGCTACTAAATATTATTATAGTGAAACTCTACCTAGTGATAGCGCTAATTATTGGCATTACGATACTAATGGTAGTATTAAAGTTTGGTATAGCGAAGGTCTTCAATTTGAATTAAGTGGTAATACTTATAATGTTGTTGGAATTGGTACTTGTTCAGACACAAATTTAATTATTCCTTCAATTTATAACGGACTTAAAGTTGAAAGCATTAACTCTGGGGCCTTTAAAAATAATTCTAATATAACTAGTGTAGTAATTTGTGAAGGCGTTGTTAATATTTATTCTCATGCATTTTCAGACTGTAACAATTTACAAAGCGTTGTAATAGCAAATAGCGTAAAAAATATAGATGGTTATGCATTTCAAAATTGTTATAAATTATCAAATGCAAATTTAGGAACTGGAGTTCAAAATATAGGTCAATATGCATTTGCATATACAAAAATAGAAACTATTATTATTCCTATTAGTGTAACTAATATTGGAATTGATTCATTTTCTAGTTGTTTTAGTTTGAAAGCAATTAACTATGTAGGAACAGAAGAAAAATGGAACCAAATAAATGGTGCTAACTCTGGATATTCTGGAACAATTAATTTTGGTTATACTTCATAACTGTTAAAAGCATATTAAATTAAAGTCTTTAGGATTAATTTCTTAAAGACTTTTTGTTTTAATCTTTTTTTACTTTGAATTGATCTTTAAAAAAATAAATGTTATATAAAAGGTATCATAGAAGTAATTGAGAGTGAAGACAGAAAATTAAATGTTTTATATTATTGTGAAGTACCTGTACTTTTAGAAAAAAATTGAATTATTAAATTTTTATGGGGTCATTATAGTTATGATAATTTTTAAGAGTAAAAAATAAAGAGTATAAATATAGTTTGACTATTTTGTTAAAAAAAGTTGGACAATATTATGAATATCGTAATGTGAAAGTGTCAAGATAAAATAAACCAGTTTGGTCAGGAAAAAATGAACCAATTGT
>CAVGEZ010000073.1:2796-4936 GCA_963628445.1 uncultured Eubacteriales bacterium | reverse complement strand
AAAAATCTAACATTATATATGATTTATATTCATTTTCAGCAAAATTTTTAGCTATTGTTGATTTACCAACACGTCTAGCGCCTTCTAACATAATTGCATAATTATCAGCATAATTTTTCTTCCAATCAACTAATTTATCATAAACTTTTCTTTTAAAATACATATTAATCAACTCCATTATTTAATTGTATAATATCATAACATTTGCATTTCTTCAAGATTTTAAAATGACAAATCGTGCATTTCTTCCAAACTTTTTATGTCCAAATCGTGCATTTCTTCCAAACTTTTTATATTAAAATTGTGCATTTCTTCCAAACTTTTTATATATTATATTAAGATTTATTGTTTAAGAAATTTATATAGTTTAATGATATTTTAAATAAAAATTAACTAATATATGATTTATTAAAGTAAGTCTTGTAGGAAAGGTTCCTAAAATAGTTATAGCCTAAAATAGTTATAGTCTTACGTTAAAGAATCTACAATTAAATATATCTTTTTAATATTTTCCCTCAATTATTTTATTCTTTAAATGATATTATTGCTATCTCATTTTATTCAATTAATATGTATACTTATTTAAATATATACTAACACAAATATTATTAATTAAGAACCAATTGATAAAATGTATTTACAGTATAATTAAAGTTCCAAATGGTTAATTTCTAGATTACACTTGAGCGAAATCGTGATTTTTTTTGCTTTTTCGCTTTTTAAAATTGATTCATTCTTTATTATTCACTAATTTCTTCATCTTTTACTAATAACTTATGACTTAAATTATCAATTAATATTGCACCTATTGGAGCTGTAATTAAAATAGATACTACCGCCGCTGTTAATACAAGTGCTCCACAAGACAATCCTGCCGATAACGCAATTCCACCAATTGAAGCTTGTACTGTAGCTTTAGGAAGATAAGATATAATTAAAAATAATCTTTCTTTAAAATTATATTTAGATTTAATAATAGATAGTAATACTCCAAGAGATCTAAAAATTAATGAAATCAATATTATTCCAGCAATTACTAATCCTTCTTTAGATAGGGCTAAATTAATATCAGTTTGACATCCTACAAGTGTAAATAATAATATTTCAAACCCATTCCATAAAGATTCATATCCTTGTTTTATCTCTTTTGCTTCATTCTTATGTTTATGATTTATTATTATAGCCATTACAATTATACCAAGTAATGCCGATACACTAATGTAGGATTTTAAATAATTTTCAAGCCATATCATAAAACACGAAACTGATAGTAAAATAACAATTTTATATGATGTTTTCATTAATATCTTTTTGAAGATAAAAGATACTATAAATGAAACTAATATACCAAGTGCTATACCTAAAATTATACTTAATGGAATTTGTAATAATAATTGAGCATTAAATGTATTATTTGATACTAAATTTTTAAATGAATAAAATAATACTATAACATAAATATCGTCAACAGATGAACCAGCTAGTATTAAATCAGGCACATGATTAGTTGTACCATAACCCTCACTCTTTAATTTAATCATTCGAGGAACCACTATTGCAGGAGATACAGCTGCAAGTACTGAGCCTAATAACAAAGCTTCAAAATATGATATTTTTAAAAAAATTGGTGCAAATATAACAATACCTAAGATTTCAAATGTAGCAGGAAGAAAACACATTAATATACTTTCTCTTCCCATTTCTTTTAAAACCTTTAGATTTAAAGATAATCCAGATCTTGTTAATATAATTACTAAAGCTATTTGTCTTAAAATTGATGAAATATTTAAAAGAGAGTCATCAATTACATTTAATACTGATGGTCCTAAAAGTATACCTAAACACAAATACCATACAATATGTGGTACTCTTATTTTTTCAAATATGAAACCACCAAGTAACCCTAAGAAAAAAATTAAAAATAAACTTAAAAACATATTTCACTCCTTCTCATGGAGTTAAAAAAAAGATGACTCCACGAATAAAAAAATTCATAGACGTCATCAGCTTAAATCAAAGCGGTTTAGTGAATAACACAAGGGAGAACATCATTCCCTTTTTATAGAGTAAATAACTATTAATTATACGAACATTTTATCATACTCTTATTTTATATTCAACAAATATATGAATTTAATTT
>CAVGEZ010000073.1:0-2763 GCA_963628445.1 uncultured Eubacteriales bacterium | reverse complement strand
TCGGATTTGTATTGATTAAATATAACTTTTAAGTAAAAGAATTAACATATAAGCTAGTCATTAATATTATTCATTTTTTATAGTTTCAAGATAGGTATTAACACTTTCATATAAACTTAGTACTAGATCATTCTTATTTTCAATACTATTTATCAATTGTAATGCATTATTAAAGTAAATAATTGCATTAACCTTATCTTCTTTAAATTTATAATAAATAATACCTAATCTATGATAAAAATCAGCACAAATATAGTCATAGCTATCCCCACTATATAAGTCCTTAGTAACTTCAAGGAATTCAGAGATTGTATCTATACCTTTATCATATTCATTACCATATACTTCTACTTGTGAAAGATAGTTATATGCTAAATGCATAAATTCAAATTTTGATTCAAACTCATAATTTAAACATAATTTAATTACAAATTCAAAATCCTTTTTAGCTTCTTCTAATACATCATTTTGATAAAGTAAGTTACCTCTTGAGAAAGAGATTGCACCAAGAACATCTTTCTTTTCTTCTACTTCATCACTTATACTTAAAGCTATATCTAATGCATTATTAAATACCTCGTATGCATCTTGCATATGTTCTTGGCTAAATAAAATATTTCCATATAATTGAATTATTTGAGCATAATAGAGTCTTACATAGTCGTTATAATCAACTATTTCAACTAGATCTATTGCCTTATCAACTATTTCTGTAAGTAAGTCATAGTTTTGTTTATTATATAAAATCTTAGTCATAGTAAATAACATAAAATAAAGTTCTTTTGAATATTTTATAGTTTCTTCTCTATTGTTTTCAAATATATCAATAATTTCATTTAACAAAATATTTGCATATTCTAAATCATACAAACTATTTAATTTAATAGCTTCGCTATATACATTAAATAATAATTCATAAGGAACATTACCTTTAAATTTCTTAAAAGTTAAAAAGCAATTATTCATAAGCATAACTCTTTTTTCTAAAATCTTTTCTATCTTAGATAATCTTAAATTAAGTAGTACTCTATTTATAAGTACTTCTTCTGTAATTTCTTCTTCATTTAAGTTATAGTCACTAATATTTCCTAATGTAATAAAATAAATATCTCTTGCATTTGGCATAGTATCACCTCATATAATATATATCAATACTACTGCTTAAAAAGTGCTAATTAATTACACTTAAATACAATTGTTATCTCTATATCGACTTAGATGCAATTGATTAAAGTTAAATATTTTTTCTAATAAATTCAAATTACTTTTCTTTAAATCTTTAATTAATGCATTAATCAAAAAACAAAAATATTAAAATATACATACTATTTTTCTAAAATATAATAATATTTGTTTAATCAATAAAGCAAAATGAAAGACAGCAAGCCCCCTCACCATCTTTCATTAAAAATAACTATTATTAAATTTTGATATTACTTACTAGTTTTAACACTAATCAATTAAACACAATTAAGCTTTAAATTCACCTTGAGTAACATTAATTGAATACTGGCCGTCGAAATCTTTATATTGACTCCTTAATTTATCAATAGCTTTATCTGTATCTGATACCAATAAATCTGAAATTCCTTGTAATTGATTAGTTAGTGCGTCTTTGAATCTACCAACACTATATTGATCAACTTCAACTTTACTAACATCGCCATTGAAAACATAATCAATTCTGGCTCCATTTATTTTTACAACTACATCGATTTTTACGGTACCATAACCAAAATCTTTAGTACCTGAATAGTGTCTTGCGATGTCATAACATCTATCATATAGTATTGATGAGAAACCAAAAGTTGCATTCTTTCTTGTATCTTTACTATATTCACTCGAATTACTATAAGAATTAGACTTATTAGTATTTGAATTAATATTCTTAACTGGTGTATAGTATATCAAGGCTACAACTGTACCTATAGAAACCATACCCATTCCAACAATAGCTAAGATTTTTGTTACTAGTAAAACATTAGGTAAAAATGAAAAATTTCCGTCACCTATAGAAATAAATAATAAATAAACAGCACATGTTAACATAGATATAAGTCCTGATAATCTACCAATTCGATAAATTACTAGAGACTTAAAATTGTTTTTAAAAGAAGCTGAAATAGTTCCCATAGTAAAAAATACTCTACCTAACGCAAATACTACAAACATAATTGCGATTAATATATTTCCTATATTACCTTTTTTTGCAAATGCTATACCTGTAAGTACTAATTCAACTATGACAGTAATCACTGTATCTTTAGATGACTTTGATTGATCTAAAGCATCAATAACAGCTCCTACTATACATAATACACCAAAAATTCCACACGCTAGTTCTATAGAAGTATCATCTGGCTTACCTTGAATAGAAATAAATGTTACATACCAGAATAATAGTATGTAAAATACATTATAAATTATCTCAGTTCTTTTAATTTTTCCTTTTTTTTGCATTTTAATCACTCTCTTTCTTTAAATATACATAACATTATATTCAAGAAGTGCTTAAATAGTGCTAAAAAGAAAAAATGATATAATTTAATATATCACTTTAAAATTTTATGATTAATGGCAATGATAAACTATTTTGATACAAATGCGTAACGCTTATTTTTTTTGCGTAACGCAATAACATTCCTATTTTATAATCAGCTTAATATTTATATACGATAGTTAATTATATCTATTATTTTTTTGTTGTGAGCTTTTAAAATGACATTTATTTATTAACTTCTATATTTTTATTAATTCTTTTAG
>CAVGEZ010000072.1:0-5373 GCA_963628445.1 uncultured Eubacteriales bacterium | reverse complement strand
TTGTGTGATTTAGATAGAGTTAAAGAAATATATAAAATTAGAAGTAAGATAGATTACCTTCTATCTGTTGATGTTGAATTACAAGATAATATCATAAAAGCAAATCCATTTCCTCAATGTGTTAATAAGCCTCAAGTAGTAAGAGAGCCTAACAGATACGAATTAACTAGTGTATTTGATTATTTCAAAGAACACTTTGCAAAAGGTTTAATATTACAATTTCTATTAGTGTTTTTCTTTCTTTCATCCATCATCTATTATGATGAAGGAGAGGCAAATAAAATAATTACAAGAGTGTTAGGTGTTACTAATTTAGTATACTTTATATCTTATTTAACAATATTTATATATAGCTATATAAAATACGAAAAAAAGGAAATGAATAAATGGTAAAATGCTTATAATAATTATTTAGAAGCTAAAGAAAACTATGATATATATTTAAAAAAAATAGATGATTATCACAGAGAATACTCTAGAATTGAAGAAACTAAACAAGAAGAAAGTGATGATTATGATGAATATGAAGATGATGAAGAAACTGAAAATTATGTAAGAAGTGGTGGCTTAATTAACAATGATAGCCATAATGAAGAAGTAATTGAATTATTAAAGGAACAAAACAGATTACTTGAAAGACATAGATATGAAGAAGATAAGAGGATTAGAGAAGAAAATAAGAGATTACTGGATGAACGAATAAGAAAAGAATATGAAGAAAAGAAAATGAAAGAAGACATAAGATATCAATGTAATACATGTGCTAATAGGGGAGGTTGTCCTAATATTAATAAAGATTATAATTGCCCAAGATACGCATGGAGCCGTGCAAAGAAATATAATTAAATTTAAAAATCTATATTATGAACTAAAGTATTTAGTTTGCTTATTTTAAAAGTGTTACCAAGTTACTTAATTATTATATTTAAAGATTAGTTATTTCTATATAGGAGTTTATCAAATTAATTTTACATTAAATAAGTTATAAAGTGCCTCTCATTGGCTTAAAAAGATGCTAACAGCAATATGGTAATGATTTTATATAATTACAAAATTTGTAAATAAAACAAATTTTAAAAATGCATCTTGTATATTAGATTAAAGATACCAACAGCAAACATTTATTTATGATCTTTTAAAAATTTCATTAATATTTATGGTATCTTGTTTATCTTATTAGTTACTGTGTCTAGCAAATTTTAAAAGACACCTTAATTTTATATAAATTAAAAGGAGAAAATTATGGATTTATTAAATGCATTAGAAGAAGAAACAAATAAAACTTATACAGAAAATGGTGCATTAGCTTATAAGAGTACTTTAAACAAAACTTTAGATTATTTTACCCAAATTTCATCATTTAAGTATGACCACGCAAGTGGACTAGACTATTTTAAGAAATCTTTTTCTGAAAATAAAATACTTGCAATGAAATCTCTATTCTATACAAGAAATATCAGAGGTTTAGGTCAAGGTTTAAGAAGCGTAACAAGAGAAATCTACAAGTGGCTTTCTTTTAATGATATAGAAACCATGAGAGCAAATTTAAACAATATTAAAGAATTTGGTAGAATAGATGACTACTATTCTTTTGTTGGCACTCCACTAGAGGCAGATGCTATGAATATTTTAGTTTCAGAGGTAAAGAAAGATGAAACTTTAGAACATCCATCACTTTGTGCTAAATGGCTAGCATCAATTAATACATCAAGCGACGAAACTAGGAAGTTGGCAAAAATTACTGCTAAATATCTAGGACTAAACGCTAAAGAATATAGACAACTACTATCTAGACTTCGTAAAAGAATAGATATTGTTGAGACTAAAATGTGTACTAAAAAGTTCGATGAAATAACTTATGAGGCTGTTCCTTCAAAAGCAATGCTAAACTATAAAGATGCTTTTAAAAGAAATGATGAAAGTCGTTTCAATAAATATTTAGAAGATGTTAAAGAAGGCAAAAAGAAAATTAATACTAATGCTATATATCCATATGAAATATTAAGAAGAGGAAAACTTAATATTGGTTATTCTAATTTAAAGATATCAAGTGACGAAGCTTTAGAATCTGCGTGGGAAAATTTGCCTAATTTTGTTGAAGGAAATACTAAAACTTTAGTAGTAGCAGATACTAGTGGCTCGATGATTGGTGAGCCTCTAAACGTTGCTGTTTCTCTTGCACTATATTTTTCCTCACGCAATCAAGGCGTTTGGAAAGATAAATTAATAACTTTCTCAAGCACTCCATCATTTGTTGATTTGGCTGGTGCCAAAACATTAAAAGAGAAAGTAGAGCGTATACCTAGTATTCTAAGTAATACTAATATTGAGGCAGTATTTGACTTGATTTTGGATGCAGCAATTCATAATCAGGTCAAAGAAGAAGATATGCTTGATAGTATTATAATTGTTTCAGATATGCAGTTTGACTGTATGTGTACTGACGCAGAGAAAGATTATACAGCTTTAATAAATTCAAAATATGAAAAAGCAGGATATAAAGTTCCTAATATTGTTTATTGGAATGTTAATGAAAGATACAACATGCTAAGTCATGCGAAGTATAATGAAAGAGGCGTAAAGCTTGTTTCGGGGTTCTCTCAATCTTTATTTAAGGAAGTAGTAACAAGTACAGATTTTAATCCGTATGAAACAATGCTAAAGATATTAAATAATGAAATATTTGATAAAGTTAAGGTGGCTTAAGGGTGCATTAATTTTTAATGTTAATGTACTAACGTGAATACTTAGTCATAAATTTACTTTGATTACTTAAAGACATAATTTTTGATTTGAAATAGATATTTTAAAGAAATATTATGTAAATAGTGATTACTGAATAACATTGTTGATAATGAAATTAGTATTGACAGTATCAAAAAAAATAAAAACAGTCAACAAAAAATGTACTTATATCTATACATAATTTATTAAATAAAAACATTAAATAATTCCCAATTTATAATAAGTACACAAGGAGGTAAAAAGATGAAAGATTTAATTGAAAAAATGTTTGATGTAGAGGATGAAATTATTTATGATAGTGATGATATTAATTGCGATGATTATGATTATAAAAATGAAATTGAACCTTCAGAATTTTATAGCAAAAATGAATTAAAAGATAATAATAAAGCTTCAGCGTATGAACTTATCTATACTTCTAAATTAGAAGAAGGTGAAAAGCCATTAGGTAGAGTAGTAGGACACGAAAATCAAAAGAAAGAACTCCTTTTAGTCATTGATTGGTTTAAGCATTCTAAAGAACTTAAAGCAAAAGGTGTCTCTATTCCTAAAGGCGTTATTCTATTTGGTGCACCTGGAAATGGTAAATCATTATTAATTAAAGAAATTATTAGATGTACCGAAGCTCCAGTCTTTGTCTTCCAAGGTGAACAAACTAATGTTGTAGAAGGCATTATTGAAACATTTAAAAAAGCCAGAGAAGCAGGGCATGCTATTATCGTTTTTGATGAACTCGATTTGCTTATTAATAAAGAAAGAAGAGTAATTAGAGCTCTTCAAGAAAATCTTGATGGTGTAGAATCTAATGATGATATATTAGTTATAGCTGCGACAAATTATATGGATGAAATTCCTGACCCATTATTACGTCATGGTAGACTTGAAAAGCTCATTAAAATTCCATATCCAACCGGGAAAGAAGCATTAGAACTTTTAAAGAAACATTTCAATGAATTTAATATTAAACTTCCTCCTAACTTTGATGATGAAGAAGTTGCTTTAACTCTTAATGGAATTAGCTGTGCAGCTGTAAAAGCGGTTGTTAATGATTTAGTTCTTAGAAACGGCTTTGAAAATATCACTTCTGAAATGATTGATAATTCTATCTACAACATAACTGATAGAGTAAAAGACACTCCTGAAGAAGATAATTTAGAAGTCGCCATTCATGAAGCAGGACATGCAATAGTAGCCAAAGCATTCCCTGAATATTTCTTAATTAATAGACTTAATATTTCTGGAGCAAGTGGTGAATTCCATGCTAAAGAAGTAGAAAGAGGCTTTTGGCCATATGAAAAAATTATTGCCAATATCAAAATCTCAATGGCAGGAGTTCTTGCTCAAAAAATTATTTGTGGTAGAGGTTCTAGAGGTTGCGATAGTGATTTACAAAATGCTAGAATCAGCGCTTATAACATGATTAATATGGCAGGCTATTCTTCCTGCTGGGAAACTCTTCCTGTGATTAAAACGGGTGCTAGAACTGACACATTTATTAAAAGAAGAAAAATGGAAAGAAAAATTGAAGCTCTTCTTAAAAAATGTGAAAAAGAAACTTCTAAATATATTAAATCACACAAATCTCAAATTATTGCTTTAGGTAATCTTTTATTTAAAAAAAAGCATCTTAAATCTTCTGAGATTCTATCCTGTATTGGATAGAGTCTCTTTCGATTTTAAATATCAATATCAAAGTCTCGTATTTTTAATTTAAGATTCCTTAGTCTAACTTTTACGATTAACTTCATTATGTGTTAATATCTAGCGAAATGCCCTAAATATTTTAAGTTATTAGTGGGAATTAATTCTGCTTATATTTTTATGTATAGTGATGTTATAAAAAGCTTGTTTATCTAGTATAAATAGGCCGTTTATGTTATAATATTTATAGAAATAAGAGGTAAGTTTCTATACTTTCCACTACTATTTCTAATCATAAAATTCTATATATTCTTGCATATATTTGCACCATTAAACAATGGCAATATGGTGGAGATTTCTTCCACTACAATTTTCCTCTCAAATTGGAAATTTACGAAAAGTCAATGGTGCAAGATAATGCCCTAAATGCAAAGATAAAGGGACTAAAATTAATAAAATTTATTAAATTTGTTCCTGAAACGACACTATTTACAAGTATATGTAGTGAATATGAAGAACTCAAAATCTAATGCTAGCGATAGCTTGCGGGTTCGAGTCCCGCCCGGGGCACCAATCGAAATACCGACCTCTTAGTTCCAAACTAAGGGGTCTTTTTGTTTCCTAAAGGCCTCTAAGACTAAGGAGGTAATACATTATGGGAACAAATTATTACAAGGACTGCAAGGAACGATTAAAGGCCATGGGAATCGAATATTCTCATCCTTTGCACCCTCTAAACTAGTCCGGAATTAACGGCGTTGTGTATATACCAGATAGAAATGTCTGGGCAGTGTTTATCACAATCAATCATAAGCACACCTATTTAGGCTATTTCAAGACATTTGAGGAAGCAGTTAGGTGTAGGCTAGAAGCTGAAGAAAAATATGGAACACCTCAAGTGTGCGCTTTAAAGGAAGGAAAGGAAAAGCATAGTGGAACATACTTTGTTGATCTTTGTGGAAAGGAATTTCCTCATTTCAAGGTCGT
>CAVGEZ010000071.1:0-5447 GCA_963628445.1 uncultured Eubacteriales bacterium | reverse complement strand
AGATTTTTCAAATGTCTCTAAAAAAATCACCTCTTTATTTGAGGATATTTCTAATTTAAATATGTTTTTTTTAAGATTGCAATTAGAAAGCGGAGTAACTCTATACGAAAAGAACTCTCTTATAATATTTGATGAGGTTCAATTGTTTCCGAAAGCAAGACAAGCTATAAAACACCTTGTTAAAGATGGTAGATATCATTATCTAGAGACTGGTTCATTAATTTCTATTAAAAAGAATGTTAAAGATATACTAATTCCATCAGAAGAAATGAAAATTCAAGTTTATCCTATGGATTATGAAGAATTCTGTTTAGCTACAAAAAATAGTAATTATACCTTGTTAAGAGAAATATCTAAAACTAATAGAGCAATTGGACAGGATGTTAATCGAAAATTAATGAGAGATTTAAGAGTTTATATAGCGGTTGGTGGTATGCCTCAAGCTGTTGAATCTTATATTAGAGGAGATAATTTTGTTACAATTGATCAAATAAAAAGACAAATTATTGATTTGTATGAGAGCGATTTTAAGAAAATTGATCCTTCAGGTAGAATGTCAGCTATATTTCATTCAATACCAGCTCAACTTGCAAAAGATACAAAAAAATACCGTATTTCAGAGGCTATAGGAAGTAGAAAAAATAAAACCTCAGAAGAAATATTATATGATCTAATTGATTCAAAGACAGTATTACCATGTTACAATTCAACTAATCCACGTTTTAGTTTAGCAAATACTAAAGATTTTAATAGTTATAAGTTGTATATTTTCGATACAGGATTATTTGTAACATTAATGTTTATTGATAGACCTATTATAGAAAATGAAATATATGCAAAATTACTTTCAGATAAGCTTCCTGCAAATCTAGGGTATTTATATGAAAATTTAGTTGCACAAATGATAAATTCGAGTGGAAGAGAATTATATTACCATACATGGTCTAAAGAAAATAGTACACATTATTACGAAATTGATTTTTTAGTATCTAATGGATCAAAACTTGATGTATTTGAAGTTAAGTCATCAGGAGTTGGTAAGCATAATTCGATTGATGTTTTTGCAGAAAAATATTCTGATTCAATAAACAATTTATATTTATTATCACAAAAGGACATTGGAAAAGAAAGGGCTATATTTTTAAAACCATTTTATCTATTACCTTTCCTTTTATAAAATATTCTTAAAAATTAATACTTAGTTATATTGTAAGAAAAACTATTAATACTTAAGATAGAACAATAAAATATAAAACA
This sequence comes from uncultured Eubacteriales bacterium, assembly GCA_963628445.1. Classification (GTDB taxonomy): domain Bacteria; phylum Bacillota_I; class Bacilli_A; order Acholeplasmatales; family Anaeroplasmataceae; genus JAEELC01. Next base: position 4,190 of record CAVGEZ010000071.1, on the reverse strand, counting down.
AGGATGATTAGTATGTATGCATTATCAATGTATGAAGAATATTTACTAGATATTTTAAAAGGGGTTAGACCATGTGACGTTAGATTACATCCCACAAATAAAAGAGGAAGAATTGCATTATTAAAGAGTAAAACTAATTTAATATATGGCTATGTCGATTTTGTTTCAGTAGAACAAATTACATATGAAGATTATGTGTATTGGCATCTTGGCAAAAATTATACTTTAGAAGATGCAGAGTTTGAGATAGATTCAAACAATTATTTAGGAAGTAAGAAACTCAAAAGAGCTTATATGTATAATTTTAAGAATCCTATATTATTTGATGTACCTAAAAAGATTACAATAATAGAAAAAACTGGTTCTTGGATATTATTTGATGAAAATAAAGTTGTTGAGGGGTATAGACAAGAGAGATTGTTTTAATATAATATAGAAAACAAGAAGATTAATATTAAATTAACTTTAAGACTTTTAATTTTGTGGTATAATGAAAAAGGATTAATTTAGTATTAATTTATTAATTAACTATAAATTAATAAATTGTAATTTTTTGAGTGGAGGTATATAGTAATGGATTTTACAAAAGAAGAGTTAGGTATGTTAAAGGGAATTGTAAGAACAGAAGTTTTTACAACAGAGGATTTAGTAAAGAAGGAAAAGCATGCTGAAAGTAAGAAAGAACTTGAAGAATATCTTGTAGATCTTAATTCTTTACTTGAAAAGATTATTAAATTACACAAGAGTATGTAATTAAATCTAGTATTAAAGTTCGAGGTTTTTCTTGGACTTTTTTAAATTTATAAGGAGGGTAAATATTTATGCATAAGCCTGAAAGTGTTGAATTAACTAATATGTGTATGATTTATGATGGAACTAAAATACTTGTCCAAGATAGAATTAAATCATGGAAGGGTATAGCTTTCCCAGGAGGCCATGTAGAGATATATGAATCTATAGTAGATTCAACTATTAGAGAGATTAAAGAAGAAACAGGATTAGATATTTGCAATTTAAAATTATGTGGTATTAAACAATGGTTTAAGGATGATGTAAGAAATATCTGTTTCTTATTTAAAACAAATAATTTTAGTGGTAATTTAATATCTAATGATGAAGGTAAAAACTTTTGGATTGAAAGAAATGATTTAAATAAATATAAACTTGCAACTAATTTTGAAATCATGCTTAAAGTATTTGATAATGACTCTTTATCAGAACATTATCATGAAAGAATGTATGATGATTCTATTGATATATTAAAATGATGTTATATTTATATAATTACAAAATAGGTTATTAGTTATAGTCATAAAAAAACTTTTAAATGAATTATTATTTATTTGAATATAGAAATAAAAATGATTATTTCATCTATCTTTTGCAAATAACCAAGTTTTGAAAAAGTTTTATTTTAATGTTTGATATTAACTTCATTTTGGTTAAAATAATATATGAAAGAGAGTGATATTATGAAAAATAAAAAATTAGTAGTATTACCATTAGCTTTAATGTTTGGTTTAAGCCTTGCAGCATGTAAAAATACTGGTGGTAATAGTGATAATGGAGGTAGTAAGCCTAGCGAAAGTACAACTGTACCTAGTACAACAAAGCCTCAAGAATCACATACACATTCATATTCAACAGATTGGACTTATAATGAGTCTAAGCACTGGCATGCTTCTTCATGCGATCATGATTTAAAGAGTGAAGAAGCTAGTCATACTATTGTAAATGGTAAATGTTCAGTTTGTGGTTTCTTAGAAGGAACTGATGGTATTGGCTATAAATTATTAGATGATGGTGCTTCTTATGTTGTAGCTGGAGTAGACGAAGAAATTACATTATCTGGAGATATAGCAGTTGCAAGTTACTATGAAGGTAAACCGGTAACTGGTATTGAAGGTAGTGCCTTAGCTCAATTAGATGAAGTAACAAGCATTGCATTGCCTAGTACTATTACAAGTATTGGTGATAGAGCATTCTATGATTGTCCAAACTTAACAAGTATTAATTTACCTAAAGGTATTACTTCAATAGGTAGTTATACATTTATGCATTGCCCAAAACTTGCAAGTATTGATATTCCTGACACTGTTACAAGTATTGGTGAGGCAGCGTTCTATTCTTGTAACGCACTTACAAGCGTTGTAATCCCTGATAGCGTTACAAGTATAGCACAAGAAGCATTCGAAAGTTGTGAAAATCTTGTAAATATAACAATTTCAAACAATTTAACATATTTAGGAGTACATGCATTTGTTGATTCTAATAAATTAACATATACTGAATATGAAGATGGTAAGTATTTAGGTAGTTCTACTAATAAGTATTTAATTTTAGTAGAAGCTAATACAACTGATAAGACAACATTTAAGATTAATGATAATTGTAAATTTATCTATGATGAAGTATTTAGTAATTCAGCTAGTTTAACTAGTATTGTTATTCCTGATAGTGTTATTAGTATTGGTCAAAATGTATTAGGTTCTTGTCCAAAGCTAGAAAGCATTACATTCTCAAATAATCTATCATATTTAGGTAAAGACGCATTCTATGATTGTGCTGAATTAGCTTACTATGAATACGAAGATGGATTATATTTAGGAAATAACACAAATAACTATTTAGTATTTGTAAAACCAAAGAATACTGATATTAGAACTTTAACAATTAATGAAAATTGTAAGATAATTCATAGTCGTGCATTTGATAATTGTTATGGTCTTGATAATGTTACAATTCCAAATAGTGTTATAGGTATTGGAGCTTATACATTTAGTTATTGTAATGCTTTAACAAATATTACATTATCTACTAACCTTGCATATATTGATGAAATGGCATTTTATCATTGTATAAGTCTTACATCATTAGTATTACCTAATAGTATTAAATTTCTAGGTTCTAATGTAATTGATGAATGTACTCAATTAGAAAGTATAACTTATAACGGAACTAAAGAACAATGGAATCAAATTTTAATTGGTTCTCAAGATCAATTGGAAGAAATAACTATTAATTTCAAAGACTAAACTAACTGATATTTAATAGTATTATTAATTAAACAATAGCTTACAGGATTAATTTCTTGTAGGCTTTTATTTTTAACTATTTATTAAATGTTACATTAGATTAGTATTATTAATACTTTATTAAAAATGATACAATATTTTTAGTAGTTATTTATTTAAGTTAAATTATTTATATTATTTAATAAGAATAAATTTAAATATTAATTTATAAGGAGACCTATATGACATTAGAAGAATATATTGCAAAACACCAATAAAATAAAGAAAAGAGAGAATATTTTGCTGATTATTTATATGAATTAATGAATAAATATAATGTTTCAAATCCCGCTGACATTAATAATAAGGTTTTAATTTCAAGACAATTATGGTAATCTATCATATCAGAAAAATCAGCTCCTTCTTTAAAGGTTTGTGTAAAGATAGCACTAGGACTTAATTTAAATAATCATGAATGTAAATATTTGCTTAAGAAAGCTGGTTTTACATTGTCAAGTGCAAATAAGTTTGCACTTATAATAAGATATGCAATTAAAAATAAAATATATGATATCTATCAAGTTAATGAAATGCTTACGAGTAATGGCTGTGAAGATTTTTCTTTAATATAATTTTAATTGTCAAATCTCATTTGACCACTTGAATTTTCCTTTATGATACACTTTAGATGTATCAAGGAGGAAAGAATATGAGTAGATTAAAAGAGATACATGATTATTTAGTTGAAAGAGGTAAAACAATAGAGGAATTAATAGAATTAGATCATTCTTCAGTATATTTAAGTTATGAGATTATGGAATATGCTCACCGTAATCAAAAAAGAGTAAATGGAGAAGATTATGCAAATCACCCTGCTAGACGTTTACAAAATTATAGAGATTTAGTAGGAATTAAAGATGATGATTATAATTGTATTGATAAAGATTTAATGTATGAGTATGAGATTCCTTTTGATGGTGTTCAAGAGGTATGTTTACTACATGATGTAATAGAAGATGATTGTTTTACAATAGAAGAATTAGAAGAAATCTTTAACGAATGTGATTTAGGTAGATATTTTAAACTTTGTATTAAACAACCATTACTAAAGATTACTCATAATTATGATGATTATTATTTAGAATATATAAGAATATGTATGGAAAATCCAATATC
>CAVGEZ010000070.1:0-5672 GCA_963628445.1 uncultured Eubacteriales bacterium | reverse complement strand
TATCACCTACTTATCTATCAATTATTATACCATAGATTAAAGCTTAATGTCTACTTTTCGTACACCAGTACAATATAAAGTTCAAATCGCAATTCAAAACTAACCTACCTATAATCTTTAATGATAATTTGAATATAAACAATTATTTTTACTATCTAACTTCATCATTAATTATTTTCTTTTTAACATATTCTAGTAAGTCTTGTTTATTGTTACTTAGTTTACCATCAAGTACTAATTCTAATAAATGATTTAATGTATCACCTATTTCTTTTCCTCTAAGACCTAGATTAATTAAGTCATATCCGTTTACACTTAATTCAGCAAGTTTAATACATTCATTATCTTCTTTTAAATCTTTAATTATATCTTTAATCTTTTCTATATTTATTAATTCATAATGTGTATGATCTAACCTATCAGAGTTCATTAGTTCTATTAACATTAAAAACAATTCTTGATCACAATTTATAGTTTTTGATAAATTCTTTCTAACACTCTTTTTAGTTAAATTGATAGTTGCGTCATGCCTCTTAATTAAATATTCTATTTTTTCTATTTCTTCACTCGAATACTTTAATCTTTTCATTATATCTAATGCGATTAAAGCACTCTTTTCTGCGTGACCATAGAAATGTCCGATACCCTTTGAGTCTTGAGTAAAACACATAGGTTTTCCTATATCGTGAAGTAATGCAGCTGTTCTGGTTATTCTAATGTTTTCTACTATTGCATTATTCTTTGAATACACATTACTTACTACATTTACAATATGATTGTAAAGTGTATTTGCGTGATACGGATTCTTTTGATCAAATCCATCACATGTTTTAAGTTCAGGAATAATAGTAAATATAACGTCTTTATAATCCACTAGTACCTTTTTAATATTATTACTAACAATTATTTTATCTAATTCAGTCTTGATTCTTTCAACGGATACATTATTTAATAAGTCCTTACACTCGTGAATTGCCTTAGCGCTTTCTTCTTCAATTTCAAAACCTAATAGAGAAGAGAATCTCAAAGCCCTTAAGATTCTTAGAGGGTCTTCTTTTATTCTATCAATTGGATTACCTACAAATCTAATAATTTTATTATTTAGATCGTTATATCCCAAATTCAAATCTACTAAAGTATTAGAACTAATAGAATATGCAATTGAGTTTATTGTTAAATCTCTATGTTTTAAATCATTTTCAATTGAGTTTCTTTCAGTGTTTGTATGCTTATAAGAGGTGATTTCAACAATATCACCTTCTACATACAAACTTATTGTGTTGTGTTTTTCACCATTACTATTAATTATCTTATAGTCACTAAATATAGACTTTAATGCAGTAATATCACAATTAGTAGTTATATCATAATCTTTAATATCAAGATGAAGTAATGTATCCCTAACACATCCACCAACAAGAAAAGATTCATATCCATTAGTAATTAATCTATTATTTATAGCTTTAATGTAATCAGCTACATTTAATATATCATTCATTTTTTCTTGCCTCTTTGTATAGTCTAAGTACAAGTTCATTAAACTTATCCTTATCAACCATATCAGGTAAAGTAGTAGTTTTCTTAAGTTCCTCACACTTTGTTTTTAAATTGTCTAATAGAGTGTAGAACTCATCAGTTACATAACCGTCCCTTGTTCTGTATTTACCCTCTCTTATATCAAGAAGTAAATCTTTCTCATTTGCTCTAAATGTATGAACTGTTTTATATTCTAAAATTTCATTACACATTAAATACAATCTAATCAAATGCATCATATGCTTATTTAAATGCAAATCATCTTTCTTTTTATTTTTAGCTCCTACTGTTTCGTTATAACTTCTTGAAACATTAGTCATCTCTTCAATCATACTTCTAAGCCTATTTAAAGGATAATGTTTTAAATTAAAATCAACAAGTATCTCTTCGTCACTGCCTTCTTGCCACTTGCCAACATATGTCCTAACTGCATTATCAGGCAATTTAAACTTTGTCTCAAACGCTTTAGCCGCATTCTCTACACTTCTATTCACATGTTCTAGTTTATCATGTTCTGTTAAAGTGTCTCTTGCAAGAGCGTTTTCTAATCTATTAAGTTGTTGATTTGCAAATCCACCAAAAGAATAAGCTGCACGCTTAGTTAAAAACAAATCCCTGTTTTCAAGTAATATCTTTCCAACCTCTGAAACATAAAGGTAGTGTTCAGGTTTTGAATAAAGCATTTCGATTATATTAGGATTACATTCTCTAACCAGTTTTAAAAACTTTTTTAAACTGTAAATAACAGTATCAGTTTTAGTATCGATATATTGTTCAAAGTCTGTTAAACCTAAAGAGTCAGTTTCACGCTCTAATACTACACCCCTAATATCTAAATCTGATGTTTCAATATTTGTTCCATATGCATAACTTCCTGCTATAGTCAAAAATAATATTCTATCTTTTAAAAGTGGATCACTCTTTAAAAAAGAATAATCCTCTGATTCTAATACTTTATTCCAATCCATAATCTTTTTACCACCATTTAAATTAAATAGATATCTTATAACCATACTTCAGATATCTAAGTATAAGTTTTTTCTTGAAAATAAGTAATAAATATAAAAAGATCCATAAACAATTTTTTCTAACTTAAACTAATTATCTATAACTCTCATTATCCTAAACTTAAATCTACTTAATCTTTGTTCATAATTTCATTTAACAAAAAATAAAGTTAATTTTCAAGATGGAAAATATTTAAATCTCTATTAAATTTGTAAGATTTGTTCTATCAATTGCCATTTGAAGTTTTGCAATAAGCCTTTGTAAATCTTCAAGTTCTTGTTTTACCTTATTTACGTCATATAATAATTCAGTATATTCAACTTTATTATTATATGTTGATGAAATACGAGACTTTTGCTTCTTTGAGGCAAATGATGTTAAATAAGTCTTCTTTGAGTTTAGGCTAGCTAAATAAATTAAGCATTCACCTATTGTCATATCGAATTCTTCTACTTTAGTAGTTGCGTTTGAATAAGCAAGTAGTGATTTATATCTTCTAATTTCGCTATCAATCTCATCAACTTCTTTTCTTACCGTATCATATGAATAAAGAGAACTCATTTTCTTTTCACCATCAAGATATGTAATCTTACATTCCTCTTGTTCTAGTGTTAATATATCATTCTTCTTTTCTTCTAATATTTTAATTTCCTTCATTAATTCTGTATTGCATTTCTTCATATTTTTTTACCTCTATTCTTCTGATTTAAAATTATAAACTGGTTTAATTATTTCTATAACTTCTACAGTTTCTTTAATATTATTTAATATAGATTCCATAGGCTTATATACAAAAGGAGACTCATCAAGGGTTTTTCTATCCACAGTTGTAGAATATATGCCTTCCATTGACTTTTTGAAATCATTTACATTAAGCACTCTAAACGCGTCAGCTCTTGACATAACTCTTCCTGCTCCATGGGGCGCTGAATAGTTAAATTCCTGATTTGATTTACCTCGTGCAATAATGCATCCATCCCTCATATTTAGAGGAATAAGTACTAACTGGCTACTATATGCAGAAATTGCACCCTTTCTTAAGATTTTATCGACATTATTAATATAATTATGAATAGTCTCAAATTTCTTAAGATTTTCTATATCTAATCCTAAATAATTTACTATTCTTCTTGCTAGCTCAAATCTATTCTCACTTGCAAACTTTTGACATAAGGCCATGTCAAACATGTAGTCGTCAAAGTCACTTCCTTCAAGATAACATAATTCTTTAGGCATTGATAACTCAACATTAGTTTGTTTTATTCTATCAATCTCTTTTTGAATTTCTTTTTCTTTTCCTAGTTGTTTATACTCATAAATAACTCTTTCAATTTCTTTCTTCTTATTGAATACTTTATTTTCATGATACAAAATAGCTTTATTTTGATAAATTGAGGCTACCTGTACACCTAGGTTTCTAGATCCTGAATGTATTACTAAATAATATTCACCTAAAGAATTAATATCTATTTCAATAAAGTGATTCCCTCCCCCAAGGGAGCCTAATGATTTCATTAAATAGTTAATCCTCTTTATATCCTTAATACATTTCAATTCTTCTATTTCAATATTTGATTTAGTTATATTTTGATTTACATTCATGCCAGAAGGTATATTATTACGAATAAAAGAATCTAAACCACTAAAGTCAATATCTAACGCACCAAGATTTATAGTTAACATCCCACATCCAATATCAACACCAACTAAATTAGGAACTATTTTATCCTTTATTTCTATTGTAGTGCCAATAACACACCCTGTTCCTTTATGGCAATCAGCCATAATACGAACTTTTAAATCTTTCATAAATTCTTGGTCTATTAAGACTTTTATTTGATTTTTTAGTTTCTTTATCTATTATATCTGCATAAACTATTGCATTTGTATATTTTCCATAAATAGTCATCATTAAGCATCACCTTACGATTTGATTATAAATCAAGAAAAATACATTTTATATTTTCAAAAAATATATTTTTTTGTGGTATGATTTTCCGATTATTAAGGCATTTATTCTATAAATATTATAAAAAAGTGTGGTATAATATATCACAAGGATGTGGTAACATGTTAAAAATAAAGGTGAATTTTGATAAAAAGAGTTACTCTACTTTATTAAATGATATGAAATTATTTAAGATTGTAAAAAGTGATGGTACTCCAAATAAAAATAAGTTTATGAACTTATTATTTAAAAACTATTATTTAGATTATATTAAAGAAACAGAGTCTATCATTTCTAATACAACAAAACTAATGAAAAAATATAATATGGAAAACTTAGAGTTTGCAAGTGAACTTGCTCAAGAATTATTTGAATACAAACATCCTTCTATTGATACATATTATAGTGAATCATTAACATTCTATTTATCAGAAGAAAATGAATTTATATTTGAAACATTAAATCAAGAATTAGCACATTTAGGTGCTTCTGCTTATTTTAGAAAGCTTATATACAGATATTTAGAATATCCTCAATATAAGCGTGAAGAAATCATTTATAAGCATATTTTAGATCCAATCTATAAAGCAATTGATAATAATCAATTTATTAAGATAAAGCTTGAAAAATCAGAAGTAGTTATTAAGCCTTATAAAATAGGAACATCTAAGGAAGAAATTTATAGTTACTTATTAGGATTAGTTAATAATAATCCTACATCAATTAATATATTTAAAATTAAAGTGGCTGTAGGAATGAAAAATACATTCACTCTAACAAAAGAAGAAGAAAAAAATCTAAATGATGTTTATCGATTAGGTATTCAATTTCCATTTAAAAACATATGTAGTGCAATAGTTGAATTAAATAAGCATGGCATAAAATTATATAACTCTAAATATTTAAATAGGCCTGATCCTATTAAAATAGAAGATAATAAATATTACTTTGAATGTTCATTTGATCAACTTCTTCTATATTTTCTATCATTTGGAAGTAATGCTAAAATTATCAAACCAAATTATTTAGCAGAATCTATATACAAAAGTTATAAAGGTTATACCGATAGTTATGAAGAGCATTTAAAACATATCAAGAATAAAAATAAATTTTAATAATTTAGAATAAAAGATAGAACCATTTTATTTTTTAGTTCTATCTTTTTATAATTAATTCATTT
>CAVGEZ010000069.1:0-6516 GCA_963628445.1 uncultured Eubacteriales bacterium | reverse complement strand
AATATATTTTAATCACAATTTTTAGCAAAGTATGAGTGATCATATGACGCAAAGCTATAGGGTCTTAAATTTAAGACAGCCAGTTGCACAATCAAATGATGTGCATTAAGAAAACAGTATATCACTTGATTGTTGATATACTTTTTTTAATTGAAGGAGAGCATTATGAAGTTAAGTACTAAATTGTTAAAAATTACAGCACTATTATTAGTTTCATCTTTATGCCTTTTTTCAATTGCATTTGGATGGTATGTGAATAACCAAGAGGTAACTGCAAATGGACTAAAAGTATCAACTGAAGAGATTACTGAGGACGGCATTATTTCAACTGATGGTAATAGTGAAAGAAATTATAAAATACATGAAACTATTACTGCAAATCTTAAGGCTACTAAAGATTTCACTAGTGTAAAGATTAAGTTTGAATTTACGCCTTTATCTGAGTCTAACTATAAAGCATTATGCGAATCAAATGAAAAATATATAAAAAGTGATTATTTAAAGAATAATGTTATTTATAAACCATCAACATTAGATGATGAGAAGAATATAATGTGGAATATGTATAACGAAAATAATGTTATAGATTATTATAAAGCTACTCTAACTTTAGGTAGTGGTGAGAACAAACAAGAATATAGTCTAGATCCTAGAGAAAACACTAGTACTAATATTAGAGTATTTAAACGTACCACTGATGAGGGAAAAGAAAATGTATCAGGTAGTACTGATGATTTATTCACAATTGTAGTATCTTTTGGTACACAAACTGATAGTGCTTATAATTATCCATCTTATACAATTAAAAATACTGATGAATCAGGTAAAGTTACAAGTACTAAAATTTGTGCAATGAATTATAATTGCTTCTTAATTGGACTATCTTTAAAGATAACATTTATTGCAGAATAGGAGCTTAAATATGAAAAAGAAATTAATTATATTTATAAGTTCAATGTTAATATTAATAACTTCAACTATAACTGTATTTGGCTTATTTAGTGGAGTGTTTAGAAAATACCCTACTGAAATAACAATTTCAAACGTTTCTTTCTTATATAACAATACATCATATCTAAATGAAATTAAAACTGATGATTTAAATATAACTAAAGGAGAACCAACAAACGTTGAATTAGAACTAGAAGCTACAGGTAATGAAAATATTATTGCAGATTACACTGTAAGCTTATATGCTATAGAAACTAGCAAAAATAACACAAGTCTAGCAAGCGCAATAGATTTATATATCTATAATGGTTATAGATATGAATACGTTGGAGCTTTAAGTGACTTTACTAGTGATAGTAAATATCAAATAAGCGGAACTTGTTTATCTAATACAGCCTCAACTATATCTTTACAACTAGTATATAATGAGGCTATAAGTGATGCTTATTACAATGAAGCACTTAATAATAGTATTACAATTAAAACTGATGCAGATGCAAGTATCTCCCTAAATAGTGAATTTTATACATTTGTATCAAGTGCTAGCGAATTTAAAACTGCTTTAACAAAAACTAATAATAAGGAAATTGTGTTAACTAGTGATATTACTATTGATGAACCATTATCAGGCGAAAACAATGGTATTGATTTAAATGGTCATAAATTAATATTAAATAAGAACGTATCTATTTCTTATACAAGTGAGGCTAGTACTTTACTTTATATTGGTGATTTATCTAATGAAGGTAGTATAGAAGTATCGAATGATGCGACAATTAAAGTAACTGGTAAAGCTGTTAATGTATATAATAAGTTTATTAGTTACGTTACTTTAAATAATACTAGTGAACAAGAGGCATTATTAAAGGAAAGTTTATATAGTGTATTTGAAGAGAGAATTAAAGAAATACCTACAAAGAAGGAATATGCAATTGCTGATTCATTCCCTTTATTTGATGGATATTATAATTATTTATCATATATTACTATAAATTCAGATGTATTAGAAAAAGATAAAAATGAATTATATGTAATTAAAGATTATAGTGCATTATCTAATTATAGTCCTATTTTATATTTAACTATTAATGATAAAAAACTATCAAATCAAATATTAGTATCTGATATTGGAGTTAACGCTTGTATAGAAGAGTTAAAGACTAGATTTAAAGATAAGAATGTTAATTATTCTATTCCTTTAATTAACTATGATAATAAGACTAGATGTCACATTGAATATATTATTGATGATAAAAATAGCGGAATTATATTAAATAGTGATGGTATCTATCAAGCAAATGGTATTGATTCTATAAAAGCATTAACTTCTATTAGTGTAATTAAACCTACAATTACTGTAAAAGTTTCTTATGAACATGCATATCTAACTTACACACTAAGTGAAGAGGAAACTTGCAACTTAATTCCTTTTACTGAATTACAATTTAAGAGTTTAATTTTATCTGATGAGGCTAAAATATTAGTTTGTGATCCTGATAGTGAATCTAGCGATACAACTATTTTCTATGGTGATGGTAATACATTAGTTACTGATTACTTAACTAGATTTAAGAATTCTAGTGTATCAATATCAAGTGTTTCAGCTGGTGAGGCAACATACGAAAAATATCTTTCTATTGATACTACTAATAAAACTATAAAAGCAAAAGAAATAGAAAACAATAAGGTTATTAAAACATCCATTGTATACCAAGCTACATTTAATTTTGAAAATGTAGTTACATATACATTAAATTCTTTCTTTAATGTGACTTTACTAGGAAAAGAAGAATATAAGACTAGATATGATATTTCAAATAGATTAAGTTCTAAATTTAGAGAAAATGATTATATTTCAGGTAATGGTTATAACTTTACTGCATATGGTTCTTTATCTCCTACAGTAAACAAAGAGAAGAAAGCTATTTACATTAAGTATGAAATATTAACTGAAGAAGCTAAAGATTATGTTGCGATTATATATCAATATAATTTAGTAACTCAGTCTGAATCTCAAGTCTCTTATTTTGCAAAAAAGAGCGATGGTTCATATCTATTCTCAACATCAGAATTAACTACTGCTACTCTAGATGGAAACACTTCATATTTCATCGATGTTACAAATTTAGAAGGTTTTGACGGGGATAAGTATAGCATTACTGAGGGAGTTGCAAGTATTTCAGATAGTGGTACATATGCACTTGCATATACATATGAGGCATTTATTCAAATAAAGGCTAATCTAGTTCCTCAAGTTGAGGCTACTTATGTTTCTATTAAAGCTACTCTTTATAATGACATAGCTTATACTGATCCTTACATTGAAAATAATAAAGCTGTATCTTATACATTTACCTTAACTGTTGAAGGTATAATTCATTACGGAAATCTAAGTGGTAATGTATCAGATTACATTTTATATTCTAAATTATTATTAATGTTTGATAAGAATAATGATGGACTTATTACTTATTCAGAATCTAAACAAACAATGGCGGAAGTACTAACTAATTTAACTAATAAAGGTATAAATAGTACATATTATATAACAGATAATACTTATAATGTATCTTATTTAAAATTTGATGACTATGGAATAAGTAGCCTTGCAGGACTTGAGAATTTTACAAATATTACTGGTTTATCATTTAAAAATGATTCAATTAAATCTATTGAAAGCTTAAGATCATTACATGGTTTACAATATATTAATCTAGATAAGAATTTAGTAACTGATATAGAACCTTTAAATTTACTTGATGATTTAGTTTATGTTAGTTTTGATAGTAATTTAATTACAGATATTACTCCTTTAAAATACTTAAGTAACTTACAATATATAAATTTAAATAAGAATAAGATAGTAGACCTTGATGGTTTAACACTTTTAACTAACTTAAAATATTTAAATTTATGTAATATGACTAAGAATAGTACAGAATTTACTAATAGTAATACAATAAGTTATGAACTTGCGTTAATCCAAGTTAATTCAGCAAGTGCAAAAATTTATACAGGTAGTGGTAATGGATCTGAATATAATTTATCTGATGAGGATAAGGTTGCTGTAACAATATTAAAAGAATTAGAGAGAATAAATAGAGTTAATCAAACATTGTATTTACCTTCAAGATTCTATACAAGTGATAATACATATTTAGAAATTAACTGGACAAGCAATAATAGTAATTTAGTATTTACTAGAAATGATAATAGTTCATATTTTTCATTTACATGCACTAATGATGTAATTAATGAAAATGTAGAATTCTATATTCAAGTTGGAGCTAAAGCTTTCCAAAGAGTTATGAACGTTAATGTTTATAAAACAGGAAGTAGTACTGTATATGATAAATATATTTATAATGGATCAGGATACACTAATTTAACAACTTTAACTGATGTTAATAAGACTTTAATAGATTCATTATTTAATGTATATAATATTGATAAATCAACTGATACTACGGTTGAAGTAACAAGTGGAGTTAGTGTACCAGAACAATTTGTAATATCAGCTAGTGATTTTTCAAGTGCAAGTACTATTTCTGAGCTTGATTTATCTAATAAGGGAATTACTAGTCTGAAAGGCTTAGAATACTTTGCCTCATATATAGCTAAAAATACAAGTATATCTATTAATCTACTTGGTAATAGTTTAGATAGTTTAGAAGAATTAACTAAACTTGATACAATAGGAACTTTAAAAATTGGTAGTGCTAAATATGATTTTAATGAACTTTTAAGTGGTACTAAAGAAGAGAATAATGAAAAAACTTTAATTACTATAAGTAATTTATATGTTAATCAATGTTATAACTTATCTGATTATGATGTGTTAAAAGGACTATTTAGATATTATTTTATATCTTCAAATAATATTAATATTTATTTAGCTGATGATTCAACTGTTTGGGACCCTTATACTGAATTACTTCCGTATAAGATGACTTTAATAGAAGATAATATAACACTATACACAATAGGTGATTATGATCTAGCAAAAATTTTATATACTGATTCAAATGGTATTGCGATAGATTTTTACGGATATACACATTATTTTAAGTTTGATCCAGTATGGAATAATGCTATATATACAAGATTATTATCTTGTAATAGAACTTGGAGTGATGATATATCAGGACATTATTGTGAAAATGATTATTTTAAATTTAGTGGTAATACATTGACATATAAAAAATATATGTCAGGAGACGAAACTAGCTACTTAGTTGCAACTCTAAAGAGTACTACTAATAGTAAGAAAACTATAAGTACAACTCATACAATTCAAATTAATGTATTTGATATTGCAAAAAATTTAACTGTAACAGGTCTTGATAACAATACATCTTCAACACTTGCAGATATGTTTAATTCTAAAGAATTGAAAGAAAAAATAATTGAATATTTGGTAAGTAATAATTTTGATTTCTCAACTACTAAGACTATTTCATTAAGTGATCTTCAGTCTAAAACTGTTAAATTAAAGGAATTTACGTTTACGCAAATGGCTTCAAATTATTCTACTGATTTATTTAAAGGTCTTCATTATTTAACAAGTCTTAAGTCAATCACTGTAAACTGTGACTTCTATATCGGAAGTGGAGAGGAACTAGTAAATTTAGAAAGTATTTATGTAGAAAAATCTTATGTAGATTTTAGTGTATTAACTACTACTTTATCTAACCTTACTTCATTTACTTTTATAAATAATTATGGTATTATTATGCCTTCTAGTTTAGGCGATAAATTACCTAATTTAAGTACTTTAAAAATCGATTCGTTCGAAAGTAACTATATGGATTTACATCAGTTAACAAATCTTATTACAAGTGATGGTAAATCTAATATTTCTACATTGAAATTGAATAAGGTTAAAGATGGTTCTGATCCGCTTACTATTGGAGATATGTTTAATGTAATAATTCCACTACGAAATGCATATTATAAGGCTCATAGTAGTGAGCCTAGTTATTATGTAGGTGATAGAACAAGTGGGATATATAGTAATGAATACTCATTAAATTTCGTATTAAATACTGATAATAGTGTGAATTATGTTTATGTTGCTGAAGACAAACAAGAAAATAGATGGAATCATGAAGTATCAGCTAGTGAAACAGAAATTACACTTAATTCTAAAGATGATGGCCAAATAATATATGACTTTGGTTTGATGATAGGTGGAGCTACTCCTGCAAGCGGTACAGCTTGGGTAACTTTAGGAGAAGAACCTGCTTTAAAGCAAGTATCAGGCACTACATTATGGCTTCCTACTAACACTAAATATTTCTTATATGCTTTATACAATGATGATACTCTTATTTCTAATAATTTAACTTACTCTAACCTTGAGATGAAATGGTATTATTTTAAACATGATACTAGTGAGACTCAAACTAAAGGTGAAATAACAGGTGATACAACAAATGGTTATATTAAATATAGTTTATCAGATGATGCATACTATATAATTATAGGTACTATACCAAATAAAAATTTGATGTTTACATACCAATTTATCTCTGGTAATGGAGACGGTATATATAGTAGTTTCTC
>CAVGEZ010000068.1:0-6590 GCA_963628445.1 uncultured Eubacteriales bacterium | reverse complement strand
ATAAGCCCACCTTCGGGTGGGTTTATTTTGGTTATATTGTTAATTTAATTAAAAACTAAATAAGAAAATATATTTAACTTTTACTTAAATTTACAAATTAGAAGAAGGAGGTAAAGATATGAATCACTATATTAAAAAAATATATTTCTCACTATTCTTATCTTTTATGTGTGTACTTACAACAGTAACATGCACATTTGCCTTCTTAAGAACAAATAGAAATGTACTAGTAGATCAATTCTCCCTTAATATAGGTGGTAAAGGTACAAACTCTAAAAAAGGAGACTTAGTACTATCAGTAGATGGTGTTAACTTCTCAGATACTTTAACTGAATATGATTTAAAGAAAGCTATATTAAAGAGTAGAGGTTATAATAGTTTTAATATGGATAATAATAGTATTAATACTATATATAATAGAGAAGTTAGACTATTAGATGTAACACCTACTAATTATTTAGATCTAACAAAAGGATTTAATACACTTAATCACTATGATAGTGATGTAACATCAAGTGGAGTAATTTCATTTGATTTATATGTATCTACTACAAATCAAAACTATACTGATGGTAATTACTTAACATTATATTTCTCTGAAGAATTAATGACTGAAGGATGTGAAAGTGTGTATAGTGACCTTTTAATTAGTTTGGAAGATACACATCCTACATTAGGTAAAATACCTCAAACTATAAAAGTAAATGCAGCTAACGCACTAAGACTTGGTGTTGTAACATATGAAACTATGGATAAAGGTGTAGTTAGAGATACTAATCAACTTACTAGTCAAATATATAGATTTGATGATAATGTATGTTCAAGCACTGATACCTATAACTTCGGAGGTATAACTCCAAAGTTCATAGATACAGAAGCTGGAACAGTCCAAGTAAGTCCAGATGACGCTAACTACAGCGAAGGTTATACATTTAATACTATGCAAAAGTATTATAATGTAATAATGAATGAAAAAATAACTGATGATAGATTTAATGATTCAAGTCTTATTTATAGAGATTCATATGATAAATATATCTATAACTCAAACATTATTGATACAAGTTATAAGTTAACTTATAACAAAATGGTTAAGTTAAAAGTATACTTATGGATTGAAGGATGGGATAGTGATTGCTTCAACGTGATATTAAAATCTAAAATATCATTAGATTTATTGTTTACTACATATTCTTCTGATGAAGAAAACTTGTAAAATATAGTATTTTTAGATAAAATAATATTATATTTTAATTTATGGAGGTATATATGCCAGATAGTAAGGAAAGTAAAGGATTATTTATTACTAAAATAGTATTAAATGTAATCTTTTATGCTATATTAATTTTTATATTTATTTGTTCTATTGCAAATATCAGAGCTGGTTCTAAAGAGGACACAATGCCTAATGTGTTTGGACGTGGTTATCTATCTGTTCAAACAGACTCAATGAGTGGTAGTTATGATAACTCTTTTAATTCAGGAGATATGATTGTAGTAAATGTAATTGAAAAGAATAAACAAGAGGTTGCGAATAACTTGCATGTTGGAGATATCATTACATTCTATGATACTGTTAACTTAAAACAATTCAAAAAGAAGTTAAACTCTCACAGAGTTGTAATGCTTGTGTATAGTGATTCAGGAGATGTTGAGTCAATAATCACTATGGGTGATTATGAAGCATCCCTATACGGATTTACTACTAAAGAAGCTTTCAATGAACACTTTAAGGATGTATTTGTTGGTAATGAGACTAATAGTATTAAACAAGAATACTTTAATCTAGAAGCCAGCAATAAGATTCAAACACTAAGCGTTGATTCTATTCGTGGTACTTATATTAAAACTATTAAGAATGGTGGTAATGTATCAAATACTATTTCTCAATGGGGATTATTAATTGTTGTATTACCTTTAGTTATATTCTTAATTATTCAAATTTGTTTATTTGTTAGAAATTTAAGAAATTACAGAACAGAAAAATATAAAGAAACTCATAAAGATGAGATAGAGGCTAAAGAATTAGCTGAACGTGAAAAGCTTAAAGCTGAACTTAAGGCTCAATTGTTAAAAGAGATGGAAGAAGAAAAGAATAAGGATTCAAATGATTCTACTGATGAAGAAACCTTATAGAAGGGAGAATTAATTTATGGTTGCATTTTCAAGATATTATATTACCTTCTTAACTGACTTATGGAGTAATATATGTTCATTATTTATGGATTATATTATTGGTTTCTGGGTAAAATTATTTTATAAGGATCCAGTACATTTCTTTACAACTCTAAGAAATGCTGCATTCGGTAACAATGACTGGACTGCCTGGGACTGGATTGCGTTAGTATTTGTATCACTAGTAAATATTACTTTACTTGTATTACTTATTTGGTGGGTTGTTCTTTTAATTAGACGTTACGCTAGATTTAGAAAGCGTGAGGTTGAAAAGGATGACTTAGTTCAAGAAGTTGCAATTCTAAACCAAAAGATTGTTGAACTTATTGATGAAAAGAATAAGATCTTAGCTTTAAGAGTATCTCAAATTACTGGTGACAATAAAGATGCTCGTGCTATGCCTTTTGATAAGGATAAAGATAAGAAGAAAAAGAAAACTGGTGTATCGCGCTTTACTAAACTTATTGCAATTGACGATAAGTATCAAGGTCAAGTTGAATACACTGTAGTAAGACCTCTTGATATGGTTGGTTTACCTCAATTAATCGATAGATTTATTAAGTATTCAGCTAGCCAATTAAAACTATATTATTCTAAAGAAATTATTGCTAGATACTTTGCAGGTATGGCTACTACTAAGGTATTAATCTTAGAAGGTATCTCAGGTACAGGTAAAACAAGTTTACCTTATGCAATGGGTAAGTTCTTTAACCATGACACTGCAATTATCTCTGTTCAACCTTCATGGAGAGACAGAACTGAGCTTCTTGGTTATTTAAATGAATTCTCTAAGAAATTCAATGAATCAGACTTCCTAGCTGCTGTATATGAAGCAGGATATTCTGATAAACCTAATACAATCGTACTAGACGAAATGAACCTAGCTCGTATTGAGTACTATTTTGCAGAATTCCTATCTATCATGGAAATGCCAGATAAGAGTGAATGGAAGATTGACTTAGTACCTGCTGGTACTGATGACCCTAAATTACTTGTAAATGGTAAGCTTATCATAAACCAAAACATTTGGTTTGTAGGTACAGCCAACAAAGACGACTCTACTTATACTATCACAGATAAGGTATATGACAGAGCGCTACCTATCGTAATTAATAATAAGGCTGAATATATTGATGCGCCTTATACAGAGAATGTTAATTTAACATATGATTATCTAGATGAGTTATTTAAGAAAGCTCAAACTGAAAATTCTATTTCAAATGTTACTTTAGATCACTTAAAGGAACTTGACCAATTTATTCAAGCTAACTTCAAGATTGCATTTGGTAACCGTATTATGAAACAAATTAAACTATTTGTACCAGTATATATGGCATGTGGATTCTCAGAACTAGATGGTATGGATTATATGCTTGCAAATAAGATTTTAAGAAAGTTTGAATCTTTAAACTTAACATTCTTACAACATGAATTAACAATGTTAATTGATAAATTAAATGAATTATTTGGTGAGAATACATTTAAAGTAAGTATTGCCTATATTCATGACTTACAAAAGATGATCTAATAGAAAGAAGAGTGAGAGACTATGCCTATTGATAATTTAGATATAATAACTCCAGATGAGGAAGCATTATCTAATGAGGACGTAGTCTCTTTTTATAATGCTTATTATAAAGCACTAGAACAAGTTAAGTCTGATTCATTTGATACAAGAATAGATCACTTAACTTTAGGTGATAAGACTGTATACAATAAAACTATTATTGAAAGAAAAGACTTTGATGATGGTTTTATTGAATTATTACAAAGTGCTTTCCCTCACTTCTTAAAGATCTCAAGAGATCCTAAGAGAGGATTAAAATACGAAGATGATGTAGTAGGAGTTGAAAAAGCTCATAAGATTACATCAAAATCAGTTAAGCATCTTGCAAGTCATACTCAAAATATATCTAAGGTTGAAGATGATGATGTTATTCCATCTAAACTATTAGTTACATTTGCAGAAGAAGATCTTGCAATGTATGAAAACAGAGCCTATAAGACTTTAGTTAACACTATTATTACTTTCTTAAAGAGACGTCAAAAGACTGTCGGAGATAACGTAGAAAGCCATAGATATGATGTAATTAACTTTAATCATAAGACACAAGGTAAAAACACTAAATTTGATATTGATTTAAATATCAAGATGACTCGTCCTATTGAAGAAGATACAACTAAGGCTCAAGAATTACTTGATAAAATTAATAACTTACTTGATAAATATCAAGGTATTAGCGCTACACCATTTATGCGTGAATTAGTGAATGCTAAAGATGTAAGAAGCCCTTTACTTAAAACAAACATCTTCTTACATAATCCTGATTTCCAAATATTATATAATACTTGGATATTTATGGAACGTTATCAAACTGAACCATATAATGTAAATGTTACTGAATATGATCATGAAAATGATTTAATAGTTGATAAAGATTTATCTAGACAAAGTTTAGCTTTAATTAATGAATTAGCTTATTTAAGACAAGTAAATAGTGATGAAGTATCTGTTAAAGAACACTATTTTGAAAATAATATTAAGCATGAACTTAAACTAAGACAAGATATTGACTTTTTACCTGGTGAATTTGAACTAGAAAACTATTTACCTAGTGAAGTATTACTACAAAAGACTTGTGAACTATACAAGAGGGAACTAGAAGATAAATTTAATCGTCTAGATTCTAAAGAAGTATCAGCTCGTCAAACTATATCTGATATGCTTAAGGCAGTAAATAGTATTAATAATAATCTATTTGATTATAAGGATACTGATTTAGATAATTTATCTGATGGTAATGAAGATAAGTATCAAGCTCAAAAGAAGCGTTATGAGTTACTTAGAATACTTAGAGAAGAGAAAGAGATTGATCTTGAAACAACTCGTTTAGAAGAACAATTAGCTTTAGAACATCTAAATAGTATTGAACGTAAGTTAAATAAAGAATTATCTGAAATCGAAGTGCTTGCTCGTGAAGGTTTATCTAATAGATATAAAGCTAGAAGAGAAGCCATGATTAAGGAAAGAGAAGAATTATTTGCTCATCAACAAGCTGTTGCAGATGCACATAAAGAAGAACTTATGGACAGAGCTAGAGAGCGT
The DNA here is from genome assembly GCA_963628445.1 of uncultured Eubacteriales bacterium. Lineage (GTDB taxonomy): Bacteria > Bacillota_I > Bacilli_A > Acholeplasmatales > Anaeroplasmataceae > JAEELC01. Next base: position 1,309 of record CAVGEZ010000068.1, on the reverse strand, counting down.
GCTATTAAGATTGGTAAGAGAGGATATCATTCTAAAGTACATGATAAACAAATACCAAGACATAAAGTACCAGTATATATCTATGACTCTTATCCAGATGATACTCTAGAAATAGACTTAATGAAAAATGAGGTTGTTGAAGACTTCAAGATGGAATCTAAGCGTGATTACTCTAACTCAAGCCGTAAGACAGAGAGTGAGATAAATGCTAAAGTATTAGCTGAAAGACTTGCACGTGAAGAGAAACTTAGACTTGAGAAAGCTATTCTATCTCATGCATTTGCACCTAAGACTAAGGCACGTAAAGCTACAAGAGAAAGAGTTCAACTTGCAATTACATCAAGTGAAGATACACTTGATTTAAGTGGTAAGCCAGATTCTTGTGACTTCTTACATCAAAAGCCAAAAGGTGATGAAGCCAAGAAGCATAAGATTAAGAAAGACAAGAAGAGAAAACTTGTCGGACATACTAGAACTCTTGTAAAGAAGAAGAAACTTGAGGCTCAATTAAGAAAGACAAGTAGTAAAAAGGTTGATAAGCCAAATAATAATAGAAAGTTAGTATCTAAGAAGCGTATTAAATAATGATAAAGAAAATAATTAAATATAGTATATCTTGTTTATTAATTGTTATTATTATTTTACTTTCATATTTTGTTACATCAAGTGTTATTGCAAGAAGTCAAAATACAATATCTAGTTTCTTTGGATATAGTATTGCCTATGTACCAACTAATTCTATGTATCCTACCATTGAAGAGGGCTCTACAATAATATTCTCTCAAAGCGAAGATTATGACTCTTTAAATGTAGGAGATATAGTAATATATAAAAATACAGAAGAAGATATATTTGTAGTTCATAGAATAAAGAGCGGAAATACAACAGACGGATTTGTAATGCAGGGAGATAATAATAGTAGTGAGGATACCAATAAAGATGGTACTACACTACTATTAACTACTGAAAACTATGTAGGAAAATATATTAAAACTGTTACAGTATTTTCTATCAATTCAAGTGTATCAAGAACCTTAATATTTATGTGTTCGATATTCATATTTGTATTTATTATAGCTAGTGAAGCTGTAAATATTAAACATATAAGAAAAGAGAAACATGAAGAAGATAAAGTTATTGATGAAGATGAATTAAAGAAAGAATTGTTAGAAGAAATCAAAAAAGAACTTAAGGATGGTAAATAATTACCATCCTTTTGAAACTATAAGGATGGCTTTGCAGTGCATCTTTATAATGTATAGTTTTATACAATGAATTTATTTGTAAATTAACTCTTTTAAAAAATTGA
>CAVGEZ010000067.1:0-6867 GCA_963628445.1 uncultured Eubacteriales bacterium | reverse complement strand
TATCTTGAAAGAAACTGCAAAAAAGACATTATTAGGATGGAAGTAGATATAAATACTTCCTTTTTCTATTTTACTTAAGAGTAATTTTTGCTATACTAAAAAGTGTGGTGATTTTATGTTTAAAATTGGAATGCGTAATATTAAGACAGCTATATCTGTTTTTATTTGTTTACTAATATATTTTATTATTATTTTAATAGCCTATTCTATTAATGGATCATTATCTTCAAGTTTTAGGAAAGCAACACAGCTTTATACTCCATTTTTTGCTTGCCTTGCAACAGCCTATTCTATTTCTACGAATAGAGAGAAATCAAATGCTCAAGGACGTTTAAGACTTGTTTCTAGTTTGATTGGCGGCGTATTTGGTTTAGTTGTAGTTGCATTGTATCAACTTACAGGACATGATTGGCCATTTCAACATATATCATCAACTGGTAATGCTACATATGACAAAGCTGGTTTCTTTGAAACTGGTTGGTTAAGTGGAAATACTTTTTCTGAATCAGATATAACATTTTCCTTTTTAGCCTCATTTATTATTCCATGCTTATTAATTACTTTATCTGTAATATTTATTATTTGGTTTTGTAATAAGATTAAAAGAAGTGAATGTTGTTTTATTGCTGTACTAACTTTAACAGCTGTAACTGCAAGTCTTGGAACTAATCCTATTATATATGGACCTAATAGAATATTATCAACAATGATTGGTATTGTAGTAGCACTTATTGTGAACAATTTTAGATTACCTTATAAGAAAAATAAAAATGCAAGTTTTGTATTTTCTCTTGATGGTCTTATTGATAAGGATACTCAAAAATTATCAGGTTTTACAAAATATAGTATAAATCATATGTTAGAACATAAAATGGATTTATACTTGTATTCAACAAGATCACCTAGAGTTTTATCATCTCTTTTAACTGATGTTGATATAATTAATCCTGTTATTTGTATGTGTGGTGCATGTGCATATGATTTAAAAAATAAGAAGTACACAAATATTGAATATATAAATAATGAAACTTCTAAAAATTTATTTAGTGAACTAAAAGAATTACAAATTAATCCATTTGTTTTAACAATAAATAATGATGTTATTCATATAGGTATTGAAAAATTAACTAATAATGGTCAAATTTCATATGTATCTATTAAACGTGATGCAAACTATGTTGTACTTGATGTCAACAATGATATCAAAAACACAGAAGTAGTAAGCTATGTTATTGTAGATGAAACTGATAAAATATTAAAATTAAAGGCTCAATTAGAGAGTTTATATACTGATTTAGTATTTCAAGTATATGAATCTTATGATTCTTATTCAACTAATGTTAACTACTCATATTTAAAGATTTACTCTAAAGAGATTGAAAATTTCAGAGAGAAATTAAATATTACTAAGAAATTATATGGCTTTGGTGTAAATGATAATGATTCTTTATTATTTAATATATGTGATGAATCTTATACTACAAGCGAAGCATCACAAAGTTTAAGAAATAGCGCTAGTCAAACTCTTATAAATAGAGTTGAAATTAATAGATGCTTGTTCCGTAAGGCGATAAGAATTAACAAAACTAATAGAAAGAATGATTAAGGTGGCAAAAAAGCTGCCTTTTTCATTGAAAACGCAAGAAAACGCTTTCATTTATGCTTAACTGGTGTTATACTTATTGTAAAGTTTTAAAGGAGAAAAAGAAATGAAATTAAAAAGAAAGATAATTGTTCCTACAATATTGTTCTCACTTATCCCTGTTTCACTTGCATCATGCAAGAAGGTAGAAAACGAAACTCCTACAACAGCGGATAGTACTACAAGTAAGAATGATAATACAGGTACAAGTGGTACTAATACCACAAATGGTGAAACTACTACAGGCAGTCAAACTACAACCGAAAGTCAAACTACAACTGGTGGTGAAACTACAACTGGTAGTCAAACTACTACAGGTGGCCAAACTAGTACATCAAAAGGTGAAGAACCTGCAAAAACTTATTATACAGTTAAGTTTGTAACAAACTGTGATTCTACTCAAACAGATATTAAGGTTTTAGAAAACGATATGTTACCAACTCTTGCAACTCTAACTAAAGATGGTTATAGATTTGGTGGATGGTATTATGATCAAAAATGCACTTTAGCTGTAGATCAAGCAAAACCAGTAACTACTGATTTAGTATTATATGCTAAATGGTTAAGCACTAAGTGTGTTGTGGAATTTATTGGTACAGAATATGATCCTAGTGAAGTTGAAAGTGGAAGTAAGGTTCAAAAACCTAATGATCCTGTAAAAGAAGGATATAAATTCATAAATTGGTATAGTGATCAATTATGTACTCAAGTTTTTGATTTTGATAATACATTTATTACTGAAGATACTAAGATTTATGCTTTATTTAAGAAAAATGATAGTACAAATATAGATGATAAAACATCAGGTAGTGGTACTGTTGTAACTCAAGGTGCTGTAGAAATTAAGTCAGTATCTGGTACAAGTGAAGCTGCTTATGTAACATTTAGTAAATATAGTGAAGCTACTAGTTATGATTATTATTTATCTTATAATAATGGAGATTATAAATTATTAGATGAAAAGTCTGTCTACACTCGTGAACTTAATTCTAGTACTTATAGAGCTGATTTGTTTGGATTAAAGAGTGGACAATATACAATTCAAGTTGTACCTCATGATGTTCTAGGCGTTACTGCAAGTACTGCAAATTTAAATGTTACTTCATATGACAGATCGGGATATGCACATTATAATTATACAGGAGTTGGTGCTTATAATGATGATGGTACATTAAAAGAAAATGCAATTGTACTTTATGTAACTGATCAAAATAAGAATACTGTTGAATTAAGTTATGGTGGAGTTACTGTTAAAGGTATTGGTAATATCTTAAATAGTGTTGGTCAAGATTCAGGTACTGGTTATACATCAAATGGTGGTAAAGCTAATACTAATCAAGGAATACTAAAAAAGCTTGGAGATGCAGGTATTCCACTTGCGATTAGATTTGTAGGATGTGTATCTAATACAGGTCTTTATAAGAAGGCTACATTTAGCGCTTCAAGTACACCATTAATTGATGGACTTACTATTTATAATTCTACAGACTACGGTGGTACAACTGGTGACAATGGTCATATGGCAAGAATGAAATCAGCTAAAGATCTAACTATTGAAGGCGTTGGAAGTGACGCAACAATTGATGGATTTGGATTCCACTTCATGTGTGAATCATCATCTCCTGATTTAGGTAAGAGTTTTGAAGTTAGAAATTTAACATTCATTAATACACCTGAAGATGCGATTGGTATGGAAGGTGTACAAGTAAGTGCTAATGCTGCATCAGCTTTATCTGCTAGTGTTGAAAGATGTTGGATTCATAATAATGAATTTTATGGCCCTTCAATTTCAAATCCAGCTGAATCTGATAAGTCAGAAGGTGATGGAAGCTGTGATTTCAAGCGTGGTCAATATTTAACTGTATCCTATAATTACTTTGAAGGATGTCATAAGACTAACTTAGTAGGTAGTGCTGATACATCACTTCAATTTAACTTAACATATCACCATAATTATTGGAAATTATGTAAGGCTAGAGGACCTTTAGCTAGAAGAGCTAATATCCATATGTATAATAATCTATTTGAAGGACAAACAGATTTTGCGTTAAATACAAGAGCTGATGCATATATATTTAGTGAATATAATATGTTCTATGCATGTAAGAATCCATATAGAGTAGATGGTGGAGCTATAAAAGCATACAATGATTCTGTAGCAAGTGCTTTATATAATGAAACTCCTGCTACAGTAGTATCTAGTAAGTCAGAGATTGTATCTAATAACTGTCAATTTATTGCAAAAGGAATTAATTATTCTAAATTTGATACTGATTCTTCTTTATCATATATCCCAACAGGAGACTATGAACTTCAAACAAATATTACTGATGTAAGAAAAGTTATAGCTGCATATACTGGTGTAAATAAAGATGAACAAATTTCACCTAAGAATGTTTCAATGTCTGATATTTCTTATATCACTTCTAGTAATACTGTAAAAGAAATCAATACAAATGGTGAAACTCTTACTCCAGGAAAGATTTCTAAGACTATTTATGCATTTAATATTACTAAACCTATGACAGTTAGTGTAACATACAATGCTACAGATTATGAGTCAAGTGGTACTCTACTTAATGAAGCTGGAGAAGTAATGCTAATTGGTAATGGTAAAGTTATACTTGATGCTGGAAGATATATTATTCAAGCTAATAATTTCTCAGCTGGTGACAGTTTGAAACTTACTTGGGTAACATTTAAGGATTTAACAATAAATGAGTTAGTATTTGAACCATATAATTCAGAAGAATATGATCAAAAACAAATAGAAGAATATAATGGAATACTTTCTGATATTACTTCACCAGTAAGTTATACTGATGATAATTATACTAACCTTACTCGTGCACTTGCTTTATATAATGCAATGAGTGATTCAGCTAAAGCACAAGTTGATTATAAGAGATTACAAGATCTATACAATGAATATATTAAAGCTGGAGAACAATACGTTGAAGGATTAATTAATGCTATAGGTACAGTTGATGAGACTAGTGGTCAAGCTATTAGTCAAGCAAGAATTGCTTATACAAAATTAATTTATGTTGATTCTAATGCGACTATTTCTAACTATGATGTATTAGTCCGTTCTGAAAATGCATACTCTACTTATGCAGTAGATGCAACAATTAGTGCAATTAATGCAATAGGTGATGTTACTTTAAATAGTAAGGATAAGATTCAAAATGCAAGAAATCTATATGACGCTCTTACTGTGGAACAAAAAGCTCAAATTACTAATGAAGAAGTTTTAACTAATGCTGAAAAGGCTTATAGTAATTTAGTTCAAGTTAATGATTTTAATACTGAACTAGATGCTGTAGATACTACATCACTAGAGTCTATGAAGAATATATTACAAAAATATACTAACTTAGATGATGATGTAAAAGAATTGGTTAATACTACTAAGGTTGATGAAGTTAGAGTTACATATTTAGTTAAGTTAATTGATTCAATTGGGGAGGTATCTAAGTCTAGTGGTACAGTTATAAATGAATGTATTGAAATTTATGAATCTTTAACTGCTGAACAAAAAGCATTAATTACTAATTATGAAACATTAACTAAAGCTAAAGAAGATTATGATGCGATTCAAGCTCAAACACTTGTAGTTGACTTTGAAGACTACAAAAAAGGAGACACATCTGCAGGTGATGGTTTCGTTACAATTGAAAATGGTAATAGTAAAGCAACTACTAAAACTTACAATGGTGTCACTTATAACAATGCATTAAAGATAGAATCTGCTACAGTAATTTCATTTACAACTACTGAGGCTAAAAAATTAACTTTAGTAACTGATGGTGCATCAAAGAAAATTAAAGTTGATGGAGTAGAATATGCAGCAGACGCTAATGGTATAGTTACTATTGAATTAGCTGCAGGAAGTCATAAGATAACAAAGAATGAGACTATGAATTTATTTGCTCTTATTTTTGAATAATCTTGTATAACTTAATATTCATGAGGTCTAACAGTGATGTTAGGCCTTTTTATAATGCTTTTAATCAAAATAACTTATTATGTATGTTCAACTAAATAACATCTATGGTTTAGAAATAGAATTTATGATAAAATTAATTAATATAATTTATAATAACAGGTGATAGTATGATAAGAATTGCAAGAATAAAATTTTCAACAAGTGATGAAATATATGAATATATTTTGAATGATAAAAGTGTAACTGAAGGGGATGTTGTATATCTAGAAGATAGAAAAAATCCTGCATTTATCTATGAAATTAAAGAAATAAAAGATAATGAATGTAAGACTTTAAAGAAAGTAATATCAAAGGCTGTTCCAAATGATTGTGTAACTTTATCATATAAATATATGGATATTACAAAAGCAAATACTGAATGTATTGTTAATTCATTAGGCACTCATGTAAAGGAAATGGGTAATATTTGTCATGCAATATATGATGCTGCTTTGTCTAAGGAGTTAGAAGACTATATTAATAAAAATTCAGTTGGTAATGTATTTGATATTATAGTTACTAGTGCAGGGAAGTTACCATCAAAACACATTATAAATATTGTTATGCCTTATAAATATGAAGATACTAATAATGAACTTTTAAGAAAAGCTTTCTCGTTAGTAATTGATAAGGCTATAGAGCTAAAATATAAATCTATTGCAATTCCATATATTGGTAATGGTGCAAATGGTTATGACTATGATGATATTCATGAAGCATTAAATGATGTAATGTTTAACTATCAGTATAAACAAGGTATCGAAATAGATATTATATCTGTTAGATATCATTCTTTAAATAAAAATAGAGATGTTCGTGATGAAGAGATGATTAAAGAAAGAAGATTGAGAGAAGGATATAGTACTTCATTTTGTATTAAGAATGATTATACAATAGATAATGTTGGTAAGATACAAGATGCAATAAGAAGAAACTATAATAAAAATGATGAACTAAAAGTTGATGTTCTTTGTTCTCCTACTGATTTTATTAGAGCTGCAGTAAAACAACGTGGAGGATATAGTAAAGTTTCCGAAATTAAAGAAATATTGAATAGTGATGCTAGAAAGAATATAGCTAGTTTTAAGAAAACTATTAAAAAGGAAGAAATTTATAGTACTTCTATAATATTAGAACTTAATTTTACTCAGATTATTCAGTATATGGAAATATCAGGATATACTTTTTCACCATCTACTAAAGATAATTTAGATATAAATGTATTTAATTATATTGT
>CAVGEZ010000066.1:0-7110 GCA_963628445.1 uncultured Eubacteriales bacterium | reverse complement strand
ATTAAATTAATAAGAGAACTAAATAAGAATATATCAATAGGAAATAGAATTTATGGTAAATGTGCAAATGAAGAAAACCTAAATTTAATTGAAAATCCTATTTTATATTCATTATTAATATTTAAGAATTTAACACAAAAAGATATAGTTGAAGAATACGCGTTACCTAAACAAACAGTAAATAACATCATTAAACGTTTTGAACTTGACGGTATAGTAAGACTTGAATCATCTATTACTGATAAAAGAAAGAAGATTATTGTACTTACTCCTCGTGGTGAAGAATATATAAATGAACGCCTTAAACCTATGATTGATGCGGAAAACAGGGCCGCAAAATTAATGGGTGAAGAAAAACTAGTTAAATTAAATGAATTGTTAATAGAATTAAATGATTGTTTAACGGAAGGATTTAAGAAATAATTATGAAAGTAAATTTTTCCGATCATTTAACTTATAAAAAACTATTTAAAGTAACTTTGCCTAGTATGTTAATGATGTTATTTACATCAATATATTCTATAATAGATGGTTTATTTGTATCAAATGTTGCGGGAAAAGATGCGTTTGCAGCTGTTAACTTAATGATGCCTATTATTTTAATTGTAGGATCCCTAGGTTTTATGATGGGTTCAGGTGGAGCTGCGCTTGTTGCAAAAACACTTGGTGAAAAAGAAGAAAAGAAAGCTTGTGAGTATTTTTCACTTATAGTATATTTTACTATGATACTAGGAATTGTAGTATCTCTTGCAATATATTTCTTTATTGAACTGATAGCTAAAGCTTTAGGTTCAACAGAAGAAATGTTACCATATGCAGTAAAATATACTAGGATAATGATAATCTTTGAAGTTATGTATATGCTTCAAAATGCATTTCAAAATCTATTTGTAGCTGCAAATAAACCTCTATTTGGTTTTTATATCTCTATTATTGCAGGACTTGTTAATATAGTTGGTGATTACTTACTAGTTAAAGTGTTTAACTTTGGAGTAGAAGGTGCTGCAATCGCAACCGGTTTATCTCAAACTATTGCGGCAATAATACCAATTATTTATTTTGCAAGACCAAATACTAGTGCTTTAAGATTATGTAAAACTCAAATCAATTTAAAAGTAATAGTTAAAGCTTGTACAAATGGATCTAGTGAACTTTTAACTAATATTAGTCAATCATTAGTTTCAATAGTTTACAATAAACAATTATTATCATACATTGGTAGTAATGGTGTTTCAGCATACGGAGTAATTATGTATGTTGGTTTTATGTTTAATGCCTTGTACATGGGATATGCATTAGGTCAAAGTGGATTTGTTTCTTATAATTATGGAGCTTGTAACAACTCAGAACTTAAAAATATAAGAAAGAAGAGTATAAATATAAATATAATACTTGGTGTATTAATGATTACACTTGTAGAAATATTTGCACGTCCCCTATCTTTAATCTTTGTAGGATATGATAAAGAATTATTAGATATTACTGTATTTGGTTTTAGAATATATGGTATTTCCTTTATATTTTCTGGAATTAATATATATACATCAAGTTTCTTTACATCCTTAAGTAATGGAATTATATCAGGACTTTCTTCAACACTTAGAACTTTGATATTTCAAATTATTTGTGTCCTTACATTACCTTTAATATTTGGATTTAATGGTATTTGGTCAAGTATTATAGTTGCAGAAGTACTAGCACTTATAATGAATATTATATTCTTGGTTAAATATCAAAAAAGATATAATTATTAATCTATTCATTGTATAATAGAGTTGGTGATAATTATGGAAATTAAAGAAGGCTATGTTGATTATTTAGAATATAAAACTTATTATCGTATAGTTAATCCTAGTGGTAAGAACACTCCACTAGTTATGTTACATGGTGGCCCTGGTTCTACACATAATTCTTTTGAATTGTTTGATAACCTTGCCTATGAAACTGATAGACCTATTGTAATGTATGATCAATTAGGTTGTGGAAAATCTATTATAGAGCCTGGACACGCAGAACTTTGGCGTAAAGAGACTTGGGCAAATGAGCTTATTAATTTAAGAGAGAAATTGGATTTGAAAGAAGTACATTTATTAGGACACTCTTGGGGTGGTATGTTACTAATTATTTATATGTGTGACTATAAGCCAGAAGGAGTTAAATCTATAACACTATCTTCAACTCTTTCAAGCGCAAGCCTTTGGGAAGAAGAATGTCATAGATTAATTGATTTGATAGACCCTAAAGTTAAAGAGACTTTGCTTAAATATGAAGAGTTAGATGATTTCACATCCCCTGAGGCACTTGATGCAATAAACTATTATTATGATAAATTTGTATTTTCTAAAAGCGATAAAGATCCTGAATGTTTAAGACGAGTTAAACCCGATTCAAAAGAATCATATATTACAGCTTGGGGAAAGTCTGAATTCAAACCAACAGGTACTCTAAAAGATTATGAATATACTGATAAGTTAAAGAATATTAGCGTACCAGTATTAATTAATAGTGGCGTAAATGATGAATCTACTCCTTATCAAAATAAAATGATGTATGACGCACTTAACACAAAGAAGAAGTGGTGTTTATATAAGCATTCAAGACATAGAACATATTTTGAAGATCATGATGAATATATGTCTAATTTAGCTAATTTCTTAAAAGAAAATGATTAGGGGATAATTATGAAGTGTTCTAATTGTGGTAAAGAATATAGTTTAATTCTTTTTGATTCATGTCCATATTGTAAAGATAAAAATGATGTTTCTTTATTTGATACTTTGTTTTCTGATAATACTAAAGATAAACAAAGTAAAAAGAAAAAAGATTCATTTGATATCTATGATTGGGATAATTTTGAAAATTGTAGTGATAAAGAATTTGAAGACGATGATGACTATGACGATTTTGATGAATAAATAAAGCTAATGCCATTTAAGCATTAGCTTTTTCTCTTGTCTCTTTAATAACATTTAAATATTGTTCAGTATAAATAGACCAATCATAAGGACGTAAATATTCGCCGTTATAATCATTATTTAATTTATTTAAATAATCATAATAATCACAAGATATTTTAGTAGTATCTAGTGATAGCCTTGCACGATTAAAGTTAATAATATATTCAATCTCAAGTTCTTTTAAGATAAGTCTTAAGCGTGAGACTGCATCTCTATATAACCTTTTTGCAAGTTCTGGTTCTTTTTCAGGCCAAAGCTTTGAGATAGTTTCCTCTAAAGTTAGAGTAGTACCTTCATGGTCTGCTAGCAATGCCAGTAATTCCTTAGTCTTAGTACTCTTAAAATCAATAACTATAGAATTAACTATTAAATCAAAACGAGGAAACATTTTAAAGTATATTTGTTTATCATTTAAAGATTTTATTATTAATTCTTTAATAGACTCACTAGTATATGGTTTATAACAAAAGCCAAAAAGGTGTGTACCAATTTTTTCTTTTATTAGATCCATATCATGTACAAAGCCTGTGATAAATACTATTTTAATATTCTTATTTATCTCAATAAACTTTTGTGCAAGCTCTATCCCATTAATACTAGGCATATTTATATCCAAAAATGCCATATCAACAGAATATTTCTTTGCATAATTTATTGCTTCTTGCCAATTATCTTTATAAATAGATATTGATATATTAGGTAAATCTATTAAATGATTAGCCAATGTTAGAAGAGCATCTGTTTCATCATCTAGGGCAATTATTCTCATCATTATCCTCCTTTGGAATCATTATTTTTATTTTAGTTCCAATATTTTTAGAAGAAGTTATTAATACATTAGCATTTAAACTTATCTTAAATCTTTCTATGGTATTATTAATACCTACGCTTTTATTTGTACTATTATTTACATCAAAACCAATACCATTATCCTCTATTTCAATAATATTATATGAAGAATCTGAATAAGTGGATAGTAATATATAGCCGTCTTCTTTATCTAAAATACATGAATGTTTAACTGCATTTTCAACAAATACTTCAAGACTAATTGATGGTACTAATATAGAATCTAAGCTAATATCTAGTAAGAAGTTAATAGGTTTATTTAATCTTAATTCTTCAAGTTTAATATAGTTTAAAATAGTGTTAATTTCATTCTCTAATGGAATCAATCCATCATATTTAGTATTTAAATTATTTCTAAGCTCTAAAGAAAATCTCTCAAGCATTTCTTCGCCTCTTGTATTATCTTCTCTATACGCTTCTTTAATAGAAGTAAGAAGATTAAATATATAATGAGGTTTAATTTGATGTTTTAAAGCTTCTGATTTTAAGATTAAACTTTGTTTTTCAGTTTCTAATAAATTAATATATTTCTTAGTTTGTCTAACAACAGATGTTCTGTAAAGTATAATAACAATTATAATAAGAGGAATTATAAAATAAGAAATAGTACGTTCAAGACCTGATAACATTATATTTTCTAAATCAAAGAATGTTAGATTATAATAAAGTATTAGAATATAAGTCATCAAAATAAATAGAGATATTATATGTTTATCTTTTTTTAAGTTATTTACAAGTAATACAGTAATAACAATATAGTTAATAAGTGTCATCATTAAAGGTATTACTTGATAATATGTACCTCTAAGAATTATATATAGAACAATATCAATAATAGAATTGATTGAGAAGATATAATATACATACTTCTTGCTTGAAATATAATTTCTTGAAGAAAGTAAATTATATAAAAGATAAGACAATAAAAGAGACAATATTAAGTTTATTGTAATTATTGAATTATAGGTGTAAAGTTTTGCAAAAGATAGGAATCTCCAATAAACATCTATTGAAAAGAAGGATATTAGAGTTATTACTATCATAAATAATGTAAACTTTAAATCTCTTGTAGTAATGTTTATATTAATTACAAATGAAAATATTAATAGCCCTAAAATAATACCAAATATTATAAAACCAATATTATTAGTTAAATATTGAATAGTAGGATTTCTACCTAAAGTGTTTATAACAAGTCTGCATGGTGTTGTAAGACCACCTTGGCTAGAACGTGCTACTTCGATTACAACTTCTAGTATGTCAGTGTTTTCTACAGTGTATTCTTTAGTATAATCATCCCCGCCATTACTCTTAGAGTCTTTATCCTTATCAAGCGTACCATATTTTAATACTAACTCTTTATTAATAAATACTTGATAAGATCCTACAAAGTTATTATTAATAAACCATATTTTAGTACCTATAGGTAATCCTTTTACATAGCACTTATACGAAGCATATGAGCTAGTAGATAGAGTTTTGCCATTAATTTTAGTTTGTTTGAAGTGGTGAGGAACACTTACTATCGCATCATAAGCACAATCTATATTATCTGATACAATAAATTTATTGTAGTAGAATTCATAGTCGCCTTTCATATGCTGTTTAACATATTTCCCTTCTATATCATAGTCTGTAAAATCTAAAGTAGTAGAAGTGAAGTCAGGAAGTCCTTGTTTTGCGTTCATATTATTATCACTTATAACAAGAAAGTAAGAAGTTATAAAAATAGATAATAATATATATGTAATTGTAATAATTGTTTTTGCTAAATTCTTTTTCATACATTAATCCTTATATTATATTTTAACATATGTTATAGATAATAAAAACCTTAAAGATTTATCCTTAAGGTCTTTAAAGTATTATAATTTATAAGTGTTTGTAAAACCTTTAATATTTGAAATTATAAGACCTATAATTACTAAGTCATTTACTATTGCTTTTATACTTACTAAGTTATTTAGTATGTCTCTTACTTCAATACTTAAGTTAAAATTATAATTATAAATATAATATATTGTTAGAAGTAATAATAATATACTAAAAATGATATTCAATAATTTACTTTGTGTTATAAATCTCAAAGCCAATAGGACAATAGGTAGTGCTATTGTTGTAATATATAAAGTGGTTATATATGGAGTTTGTTCCATTGTACTATCATACCATAACGAATATTTAATAATTACTAATAATATAGTTAATACAAACCATTTATTTGATTTTTTCTTTTGCTTAATCTTGTTCTTAAAAGTTTTATTATCATTAGTTAAAGAATTGTTATTTAAATCTTCCTCAAAGGAATAATTGCGCCTTCTTGAAAGATAGTAATCCATAGTCAACCCAAATACTTTATCGATTTTTGATAAAGGGTAGGCATATTTTAACTCACCCTTATTTAGTAAAACATAATAAATAGATTTTAAAGTTTGGGGTTCATTTTTATATTTTTTAACTTTTAATTCTAGCTCTTTAATAGTAAGACTTAATAAGTTCTTATCAATACCAAGTAATGTTAATTCTTCATCATTTAATTCATTACCATAAATAAAATATTCTAATAAATAATTTTTATACTTATTCAATGATTGACTATCTTCCGGGTTACTTGGTTTTTCAAGTAAGGCTTTAGAATATAAATGTTTACCATCTGTGAACATATTTGCGTATAAAGATAGTTCTTTTAAAGCTTTGTCTTTATAAGAAGAATCTACATTTAAAGTATAGTATGTTAAGAAGTTAGCTTTATTTAGAATAAAGTCTTTTTGATCATCGTAATCTAAATCTAAGATTTTAGTAGGACCTGATAAGTACATATTTAAAGCTAAATCAATAATATCTTTTACACCTGAAGACTCATATAATATTTTTACACCATTAGCAAATGCATTAATAATCAAAAAATTGCCATTTATATATAAATTATATGCATCAGAAATAAATGCTTTTAAACCCTCAGTTGTAGATAGGTCGAGTTTTTTTAAATTTTTATTATATTCTTCTAATTCACTTAAATATTTATTAAATACTTGACTCATAAGATACCTCTTTAATTATTTAAATTATATAAATCAAACAGCCAAAAAAGTGCCAATTGAGATTACATATTGTAAAGAAATAATTAAAGTTATTGTATGGATTAAGTAAATTCCTACTAGATTTTAGTTAGGTTTCTAATTATAATAGAATTAATTTATATATTAATTAATTGAATTTAGGGCTTAATTTATAGAAAATTTAAGTGTTTTCTAAAATTTTTCACTATTTTTATTGATTTTAAATATATATATATATATTTTTT
>CAVGEZ010000065.1:0-7177 GCA_963628445.1 uncultured Eubacteriales bacterium | reverse complement strand
GAAGAAAGAAAGTAAGGCTATAAAAGCCTTATTTTTTTACACTTGTTGTAAAACTCGCTCGGAATTTCTTAAAGATTAGGTGAAAAGTCGCTCGGAATTTCTTAAAAATCAATTGAAAAGTCGCTCGGAATTTCTTAAAATATAGATATAAAGTGTTTTTATATAGAAAGAGTAGTGAATTCTTATGTATTTTAAAAGAAAAATAGATTCATCTTTAGATAGATGGCTTATAAATTATAAATATCCTGCATTGATTGTTGGAATTAGACAATGCGGTAAAACTGAAAGTATTATAGAATTTGCAAATAGAAACAAATTAAATATGCTATATATTAATTTTTGGACAAATCCTGAAATATGCGAAGATTTCGATTCTAAACTTGACGTAGATACAATTATTTCTAATTTATCATTAAGATTTCCAAATAATAAAATAACAGAAGATACTTTGATATTTTTTGATGAAATTCAAGATTGCCCTAAGGCTCGATTAAGTTTTAAGAACTTTGCACAAGATAATCGTTACAAAGTTATTGGTAGTGGATCATATTTAGGTATTAATGGTTATAATATTGATGATACGACACCGGTACCTACAGGATACGAAGAAGTATTTGAATTAAATACAATGGATTTTGAGGAATTTTTGTGGGCTCTAGGTTATACAGATAATCAAATTAATATATTAATTGAGCATTTTAACAATAAAACAAAAATTCCTAATAATATACATGAATTATATAAGGATTTATATTTAAAATATGCAATGATTGGTGGATTTCCTAAGGTTGTTAAAACGTATGTAGATACACATATGATAGCCAAAGCTTATGAAGTTCTAAATAGCACTGTTTTTGATATGCAATCAGACTTTGGAAGAAGAAAAGATAAAAATGGTAATGCAATATTTAACGCAAGAGAGGTTTCAAAAATCAAATCAGTATTTGAGTTAATTCCAACTTTTTTAGCTAAAGAAAGTAAAAGATTTATCGTTTCTAAAGTGACCGGAGGAACACAATATGATAAAAATAATGCAATTGAATATTTAAGACAAGCTCATATTGTATCTAAAGTATTTAATTTAGAAGTGCCTTCTTTACCATTAATAGGTTCTAAAATAGAATCTCAATTTAAATTATTCCCAACAGATATAGGTATAGTAACATCTATGTATGGCATAGACACTGTAGCTCAAATGAATAAAGGAGAATTGGGACAAGGAAGTGGAGCGCTTTATGAGGCTTTAGTATTTGATGGATTAAACAAATGTGGTATAGAGCCTTATTATTTTGCAAAAGAATCAGGACTTGAAATTGATTTCGTAATATCTTATAAAGGTTATCCTACATTAGTAGAATCAAAGACAAAAACTGGTAACACAAAGTCTAGTAAAACAGTTATGAATCATCCTGAACATTATGGTAAGACTAAACTTATAAAAATAGGTGATTATAATGTTAGTGAAGAAGGAGATATTGTAACTATTCCACATTATTTAATATTTGCATTAGGTAAAGAGAAATACGATTTCTAATCAATAGTATTATATAAAAATATAAGATTAATAATTAATAAAATATAAGTTGGTAATATTAAAATTTAAGTACTTAACAAAGAATTTTAAAAAAGTGCTTGCAATCATAACAAAATATATGTATAATGATTTAGCAAGTAAATAGGACTATAGCCAAGTGGTAAGGCAAAGGACTTTGACTCCTTCACCGCTGGTCCGAGTCCAGCTAGTCCTGCCAACTTGAAATTATTAACGTCTCGTATGAGGCGTTTTTATTTTTACCTTAGTTAGATGACGATTATTCATCATCTTTTTTCTTTTCTTTGAGTAAAAACAATCAAGACTTACTATTTTATAGTGAGGTGAAAATATGAAAAAAATTTTAATTACTATATTTAGTTTGTTTTGTTTGATTTTATTTATACCAAATTGGGTTTCATCTGAAGCAAAAGTTACACATGATCCTGTTGTTATGGGAGGAGCTGACGCGTGTGATTTTCAACATGGTACAAATTTGATTGATTGTGATAATAGAACGGAAGAAGGGATGGGGGCTAATCTAATTGATACAAGTAATATCATAGTAGATCATGAGAAAAATATACTTTATTATAATGCTTGGCTAATAGTGAATGATTTTGCAAATTATACTTATTATTTTACTATTGATGGAATTAAGCCAAATAATCAATGTTTATATGTTTTATTTGCTGATGAAGAAGATGCTGGAAGTGACTTCGGTGATTTTACAGCTTGGCAAATTGCAATGGTAAGTGACTCTATTTGTATGTACGGAATTCCAGGTAACTTTGATTACCACATAGATAATGTTCAATATATTACATTTGTTATTGAAGGTGAGAATTATATATTTGATAAAGAAGCTGATTATTATAAAGATAAGGTTTATCTAAATAAATCAACTTTAATGCCTAATTATTATACACCTTACTTTTATGATCCATTATGTCTATCATATAATGAGACAATGAATAATGGAATTGTAGAAAATGATTTTGTTACTAGTACTAGTAAGAAAGTAAATGTAGAAAATCTTGCGAGCGCAATTAAGTGTTCTGATAGTTATACAGTAGAATTAGTTAGTGATGAATATAGTCAAAATTATAATAAGAGTGGTAATTACACTATAACATTTAATGTAACTAAAGATAATAAGACAGAAACAGTTAAATTTGTCGCAACTGTAATTAGTTTAGGATCTATTACATATAATGGTAGTGGAGATGCTAGTTATACTTATAATGTATCAACTAATATAGGAGCTCTAGAATTTAGTGAAAATTTACCTAGTGAGATAGTAAATGATTTTACATTTGACTTAAGTTCTGGACTAGTAAAGAAAAGATTTGTCTTTGATGATGCTGATATCACTGGAGATCAAGTAGCTGATAAAATAACAGATTTCCAAGAAATATGTAAGGTACCAGGTACATATAATGCAAGATGGGAACTTTATTCTAATATTGATGATGAGAGTATAGAAGATTCATATGATGTAACAATTACAATTATTGATGATTCTAAAATTGAAGTGTTTGTTCCTAAATTTGTTATATATTTAAATCCTTCAAAAACTTATACAACTGAAGAACTTGCTAAACAAATAAAAAATTTACTTATTGTAAATAATATATTTGATGAAACAGTTACTGTTTCTGTTACATCAAATGAATATGAAACAAATAGTAACAGAGAAGGTGAATATAAAGTAACTTATAGAGTAAAAGAGGGTAATCATATCTATGATGAATCTTGTACTATTAATGTATCAACAAACAATAGTTATGAACCTGAAACTAAAATAATAGAGACTAAAGGATTTAATATGTCTATTATTTATATTTCAATTACTCTAGTGTTGATTTTAGGTGTGGCAACATATTTTACAATAAAAGTTTTAAAAAATAGAAAAAAACACTAAATAATGTTATAATACCTCATAAATTAAAGAGGTGTTTTAAAATGTATAACGAACCTATTTGTGCTATCGCAACTCCTTACGGTGTAGGAGCTATATCTATTATTAGATGTAGTGGTGATGATTCTATTAAGTTAGTAAATAATATATTTAAAGGTAAAGATTTAACCAAAGCTAAAGCTAATACTATTAATTATGGATATATATTAGATAATGGTGAAATTATAGATGAAGTAATGGTTTCTATATTTAAAGGACCACATTCGTTTACTGGAGAAGATTCATGTGAAGTTAATTGCCATGGAGGTATCTATAATACTAATAGAGTATTAGAAGCTTTACTAGCTAATGGTTTTAGACTTGCAGAACCAGGAGAATTTTCACGTCGTGCTTTCTTAAATGGACGTATTGATTTAACTCAAAGTGAAGCTATTATGGATATCATTACATCATCAAACGATTTAGCTTTGAAGTCCTCAGTTCATTCTTTAAGAAAATCTACTAATAAACTTGTAGTAAATATGAGAGACCATCTTGTTGATTTAATTTCTAAAATTGAGGTTAATATTGATTATCCTGAATATGATGATGCGATTGTTATGACTGATGAGATTGCAATTCCTATGTTAAAAGAATTAATTAGTGAATGTGAAGATGTTCTTGAAAATTCTAAGATTGCAATAAGTGCTATTCATGGTGTAAAGACCGCAATTATTGGTAGACCTAATGTAGGTAAGTCTAGTTTATTAAATAGATTGCTTGAAGAAGATAAGGCTATAGTTACTGATATTGCAGGTACTACAAGAGATATAGTTGAAGGATCTTTAAATATTGGTGGAGTAACATTAAAACTTATTGATACTGCAGGAATCAGAGAAAGTGATGATGTAGTTGAACAAATTGGTATTGAAAGATCTAAGAAAGCTTTAAATGAAGCAGAACTTGTTCTTCTAATTCTAGATTCATCTAGTGATTTAACTGATATTGATAAGAATTTATTAGAATTAACTAAAGATAAGAAGAGAATTATTATCTATAATAAAGCTGATATTGATAATGCGACTAACAAAATTGAAGGTTCAATAACTATATCTGCTAAAACTGGTGAAGGAATAGAAACTCTAGAAAAGAGACTTATTGAAATTACTAGAATTAATGAATTTAATGTAAATGATTCTAATTATTTAAATAATTCAAGACACGTTGCAAAAATGAGAGAAGCTTTAACTAGCTTAAAACAAGCCTTAGACGGATGTATTAATCATGTTGATATAGATATGATAGAACTTGATGTAAAAGCTGCGTGGTATTCATTAGGTGAAATTATAGGAGACACTAATTCGGACACCTTAATTACAGAATTATTCTCAAGATTCTGTCTAGGTAAATAAGTATAAATACAAAAGACTGTAAAGACTAATTTAATTTAGTAAATTTACGGTCTTTTTTTATTTTTTTGAAAAAATTAAAAAAATTAGCACTTTAGTGTTGACAGTGCCAACAAATAGTTGTATCATATAGTTGTAAGGTGGTGGCAGTCTTACATAGAGAGTGCCAAAACCTAAAAACAAAGAAAAGGACATGGTGATTTATATGTATAATGAAATAAATGATTTATTTAATGAAATGGGAAAGGCATTTGAAAATGCCTACAAGGATATTAAGAATCCTATCTTAGTAGACATTGAAAAGAATGATAATGCTTATGTTGTTTACGCAACATTACCAGGTGTAGAAAAAGATAATGTAAATTTAGCTTTCGAAGATTCTAAGTTAACTATCTCAGTTAAAGAACCAAAAGAAGAAGAAACTAAAGAAAAAGAAGATGTTAAATATATCTTAAATGAAAGAATTAAAGGATTTAATTCAAGAACTATTTATTTAAAGAATGTTGATGAAACTAAGATTTCTGCAAAATTTAATAATGGTATCCTAGAAATTAACGTTCCTCTAAAAGAAAAGAAAGTATCTAATATTGTAATTGAATAATGGTAAGGAGTTGATATTATGATGTTTATTAAAAATGGTTTAAGTGATGATTTTGATTTATTTGATAGTATTAAAGATTTAGTTAATAACGTATCTAACAAATATTTTATGGCTTCTGATTTATGCGAAAATGGTAAAGCTTATATGTTAACTTGTGATGTACCTGGTGTAAAGAAAGAAAATATTAATATTTCTTTTGAAAACAGAACATTAACTGTATCTGTTAAAGCAGAAGATGAGGAAGATAAGAAGAATTATATTAGAAAAGAGAATTATAGTGCTCAATATTCAAGAAGTTATTATTTAGCTGATGGTGATGGATCAAGCATTAAGGCTAAACTTGAAAATGGTGTACTAAGAGTTATTGTAGGAAAAATTAATCAAGTTCAAGAAAAACAAACAATTGCAATTGAGTAACATTTGTGAGGATGCGTGAAAGCATCCTCTTTTTTTATATAATTTTTATTAATTTAATTGAAAGAAATAATGATATTATTAATGAATTACAATGTTTAATTGAAAACAAAAATAGAAAAATGTATAATTAAATCAAGTGAGGCTCAAATTATGTCAATATTAAGCAATAATTCAAAAAACAAAAAAAATCCTGGTAATGCATTATTACTAGGTGTTATGGCAAGAAAGGCTAAAGCTGAAAATCCTAGTGTAATAGATTCTACTATTGGTATGCTTTATGATGAAGAAGGTAATTTCTTTACATTTGATACAGTAGAGAAAGCTACAAAAGCACTAAATAATACTGAAAAATATGCATATCCTTCAACTTGTGGTAGTAATGAATTCCATGAAGCTGTTTATAAGTGGGTTTTTAGACAATATTATGATGAATTTAAAAATAATTGTTATTTAGATTGTATTGCAACTCCTGGTGGAACTGGTGCGTTATGTCTATCTTTTGAAAATTATTTAGAGAAAGGTCAAAAAGTATTATTACCTTCATATATGTGGGCTAATTATACACAACTTGCCGAAGAAGCTGGACTTGGATATGAGACATTTGATTTATTCAATGATGAGGGTACATTTAATTTAGAAGCATTTAGAGAAAAATGTATTAAATTAAAGAAAGAACAAGGTCGTATTTGCGTTGTAATTAATGACCCATGTGAAAATCCTACAGGATATTCAATGAGCTATACTGACTGGATTGGTGTAGTACAAATTATTAATGACATTACAAGAGATTCAACTCCTTTTATTTTAATATATGATATGGCATATATTGATTATGATAAACGTGGATTTGACGTATCTAGAAATAATATTAGACTTTTTGAAAAATTAAATAAATCAGTTCTAACTATTATGTGCTTCTCTGGATCTAAGACTTTAGGTTTATATGGACTAAGAGTTGGTGCACAAATTTGTGTTGCTCAAAGTGAAGAAGATAGAAAAGAATTCCATGAAGCTAATGACTTTAGTGCTAGAGGTAAATGGAGTGGAGTATCATTACTTGGTCAAAACATTATTACTAAAGTTTTAACTGATTATTATGATGATTTCTCAAAAGAAATTGAATATGCAAGAAAACTACTTATAACAAGAGCTAATACTTTTATTAATGAAGCTAATAAAGTAGGACTTAAGCATGTTCCTTTTGATTGTGGATTCTTTGTAACTATTCCTTGTGAAGACCCTAAGGGTAAGGCTGAAGAATTAAAACAAAAAGGATTATATATCTTACCAATTAAAGGTGCAATTCGTCTAACTATTTC
>CAVGEZ010000064.1:0-7847 GCA_963628445.1 uncultured Eubacteriales bacterium | reverse complement strand
TCTTGCTTCAATTCATTTACTTTTTCTTCATCAAATAGATATTTCACAATTGCAAATGCAAAATCATATGCAGTACCACAACTACGAGATGTAATCACATTACCACTTGTTTCAACCTTAGAATTAGTAAAATATCCATTATAATCTTTATTCATAGGAGTAAATAAAGTATAGTTTATTCCATCAAGTAATCCCATCTTACCAAGTATTGTTGGAGTAGCACATATTGCAGCTAATGCTTTATTATTTTTGAAGTATGTAATAGCTGATAAATATAATTTATCTTTTTGATTTTCAATAAATTCAGGACCACCAGGAAGAACAACTAAATCATATATATCAAAAGATACATTAGTCAAATCTAGATCACGTTTGATAGTTAAACCATGGCTTCCTGTAATAAATTCAGTTCTTGATGCAATAGAAACCTCAATTCCTGCTCTTTTTAATAAATCATATGGAACTATTGTTTCACATTCCTCAAATCCATTATTAATAATAATTAATACCTTTTTCATTTCCTTATACCTCTTTGCAATTTAATTATACCAAATTTTATTTACTTATTTAATTAAAATTAAATATTTGATATAATTTGTTTGAGTGTGATTAAATGCAAATAGATGAAGTTAAAAATATTATTAAATCTAAATATAAAGTATTAAAAGAAACTAATAAAGAAATATTAATTCTAATTAATGGACATCGCTTAAGATATTTGAAAGATGCTCATAAATATATTGTTGATGGATATGAGACAGCCTCAGTTACTGATATAGTTAAAAGAACTAATCCTGATCTATATAAAGATGTAGACAAGAAGTACTTAAATATTGGTTCAAGAAGAGGAAATGCTTTACATGATTCAATATATTATTATGAGTTAACTGGAAATAAAGGATTCTCTGATGAGTTTAAATCTTATTTAGAACTTAAGGAAGAATATAATATAAAGTCTTTAGAAAATGAATTATTTATTTTAATCTGTAATACTAAAAATGAACCACTTTGTGCTGGACGACTTGATATGTTATATACTAGAGATGATTTATTAGGTATTCTTGAATTCAAACGTACATATGAACTTTATTTAGATAATGTTAGCTTACAACTTAATTTATATAGATATGGATTCACTCAAACATATGGAATAGATATTAGTGAACTATTGTGTTTTAGACTAAGAGATAGTTTGAAAGAAGTCACAAATATTAAAATTGACAGCGTGCTAGCTGAATCTGCATTATATGCTTATTTATAGGAGATAAAATATGAAACTAGTTGAAATTATAAAAAATTATACATTAGAGGATGCCCAGTTTTCTCTTTCTTACATTGGATTAGGATTTGAAGAAAATGATTCTTTAGAAGAATTAAAATCTCAAATTTTAGAATATGCACTAGATAAGAATAACTTTAAGAAAATATTAAGTGTTTTACCTGAATATAGTTATAACAAATTAGTTAATGAAAAAGTATATGAAGTAACTCTTGAATCTGACGTTAAATACTTTAATGACTTAAAGATTTATTCACTAGGTTTTGGCAAAGATACAATTTATGTATGTGATGAATTTGTTGAATTCTTAAATAATATTGATTTACAAGAAATTAATAAATATAGAGAAAAACAAATGTGGGTATATGAGTGTGTTACATTTGCAAATACATTCTATGCTGCATACCCCTTTAAGATTTTAAAAGATGTTATTCAAACTAATACTCAAATTAAAATATCTAATACTGAATTAAAGAAGAGAGTTATTGATCTACCTCTTTCAATTGGATGTAGATATATGGAAGAACAAGATGTTATTGTAAATGAATCTTATACTGAAAATCTTGAAGATATTTTAAAACGTCAAGAAAATAAACCATATTATATTCCTAAATATAAGGAAATTGTTGAATACTTTAATAATGGATATATTAATAATATGCAATATGATATTCTTTCAAATTATAATAAGTATTTAAAAGAACAATATGGAAGCAATGCTCATATCTTAATATTCAATACTATTGCAACAAGTTATAGAGTAGATGAAGCTATTATTGGTGAATTCTATGATACTAATAAATTTGATTCTAATAAGGTATTTAGTGAATTAGTAGAAGTATTTAAGCGTGTAACTAATAATACTAGAAACGTTTATAATAGAGGTTTCACTACTTTTGAAATTTTATCTAGAAAGGCTAATTAATGTCTACTATTAAAGGACTATCAAGCATTGAGGTTAATGATAGAGTAGAAAAAGGATTAGTTAATAAAGAAAAGAAGTATGTATCTAAAACATATAAAAAGATTATATTTGAAAATATATTTACCTTCTTTAACTTAATCTTTCTTGTTATTGCAATATTGTTAATATTTGCACGTGATTTTAAATCATTAACTTTTATTCCACTTCTTTTGATTAATTTATCTATTGGTATAGTTCAAGAGATTAAATCAAAAAAACTAATAGATAAATTAACTATATTAAATGAGTGTGAAATTGACACATTTAGAGATGATAATATTGTTAAGATTAAATCTAGTGATTTAGTTAAAGACGATGTTGTTATCTTTAAAAGTGGTAATCAAATAGTTGCAGATGCACGTGTTTTAGATGGTAAAGCTTATTTAAATGAGTCATTATTAACTGGTGAATCTTTAAGCGTTGAAAAGAATATAGGGGATACTTTATATTCTGGTAGTTTTGTAACACAAGGTGAGGTTATATGTGTCTTAACTAATGTTGGTGAAGATAGTTATGTATCTAAGTTAACTAAAAAAGCTAAAGAGAATAAAGATAATAGAGAATCAGAAATTAAATCGTCATTAAATAAATTATTAGTAATTATTAGTGTAATTATTGTACCTCTTGCATTATTTTTAATATTTGGTGCTTTAAATAGAGGCGATGGATTTAGTAAAGCTATCTCTTCAATGGCTGGAAGTATTTTAATGATGATTCCTGAAGGATTATTCTTACTTTCAAGTGTGTCTTTAGCTCTTAGTGCATATCGTCTTGCAAAAGAAAATGTACTTATTCAGTCAATGGAGTCTATCGAGACACTAGCTAGAGTAAACGTGCTATGTTTAGATAAAACTGGTACTATTACAACTAATAAATTAAGTGTAGCTTCTTATAAGCCGTATAACATAAGTGATGAAGAATTTTTTAAAGAAATTCTAGAGTTTTCACATTATCAAAGTGCTGATAATAAAACTATGGAAGCTATCAAGTCGTATTTTAATGGTGATATAACTTATGATTTTATTTCAAAGACTAGTTTTTCAAGTGAATTAAAGTATTCTACTACCTCATTTAAGGATCATTCTATTATAGTTGGAGCTTTAGAATTTATATTTAAAGATGATTATTTAAAATATAAAGAAATATCTGATAAGTATGCTCGAGAGGGTTATAGAGTTTTAGCTGTTGCGCGTACTTGTCATTTAATTAAGGATAGAGAGCCTTTAAGTGATTTAACTTTTATTGGCTTTATTTTACTTGAAGATACAATTAGAGAAAATGCTATATCTACATTTAAGTATTTTGACTCTCAAGGTGTAGATATTAAAGTTATATCTGGAGATAGTGCTCTAACTGTATCTAGTGTTGCAAAAAGAGCTGGTATTAAAAATGCTGATAAATATATAGATGCTTCTAATTTAGACCTAAATAATTTAGATGAAGAAGTACTAAAGTATACAGTATTTGGTCGTGTTACACCTGAAATTAAACAAAAGTTAGTGATTGCACTTAAAAATAATGATAAGAAAGTTGCGATGACAGGTGACGGAGTTAATGATGTATTAGCTTTGAAAGAAGCTAATTTAAGTGTTGCGATGAGAGAAGGAGCAGATGCAGCCGTAAAGGTAGCACAGGTTGTGCTTCTTGATTCTGATTTTTCTCATATGCCTTCAATTGTTTTTGAGGGAAGAAAAGTTGTAAATAATTTGGAACGTAGTGGGTCATTATTCATTACTAAAAACATATTTTCAATCCTACTTACAATATTTTGTATT
Organism: uncultured Eubacteriales bacterium; assembly: GCA_963628445.1. GTDB lineage: Bacteria > Bacillota_I > Bacilli_A > Acholeplasmatales > Anaeroplasmataceae > JAEELC01. Next base: position 3,829 of record CAVGEZ010000064.1, on the reverse strand, counting down.
ATTTTAAATTTATCATTCCCCATTAAACCAACTCAAACTAGTTTAATTAATACATTTGTTATCGGCCTTCCTGCTTTCTTATTAAGTTTACAATCATCTAATAAGCTTATTAAGGGCTCATTTGTATCTAATATATTAAAGTGTGCAATGCCATCTGGACTTGTTGAAGCTTTGATGATTATTATATTTATGGAAGTAGGCTTAAATAATAATTTAAGTGAAACTGAGGTTTCAAGTTTGTCTACTATTTTAATGGGTATAATAGGTAGTGTTGTAATATTTAATATAGCTAGACCTTATTCAAAATATAAACTTATAGTATGTATTGGCTGTTTAATAGGTTTTGCCTTAAATGTCTTACTTGCACTAAAGGTGCCATTCTTTACTACTTACTATGTATTTAGCCAGATTAGTTTAAAAGGTGCAAAACTAGCTCTTATATTTGTACCTGTTTCAATTGTATCGTATATATTGCTTTATACATTATTTGATAAGCTAAATATAAGAAATTATTTAGTTAAGTTTTATAATAAATTAAAAATGGTATTTAAAAAATAAATTATTATGGTATAATCACATTTGTGGATCATATGTTTTTTGTGTTATATTTCGTATGATTCCAAACCTAATCTTTTTATGGATTTAAAATCCGTGGCTAACACTCCTTTCGTTTAATTTTGTTGTTAGCCAATTTTTTATGATTTTCTATAAAATGAATGGCTAATAAGTGGTAAGTTCTAATATTGATTACAAAGAGAAGATGATGTAAAAATCATATTCTCTTTTTTGAATCTTGAAAACCCTTTCGTTATTGAAAAAAATAAAGTTTTATGTGTATAATAAAGTAGTTTGAAATTGGAGGTATAAACTTATGTTAGTACTTAAAAATATAAAAAAAGAATATAAGGTAGCTGATCAAAAGATTGAGGCTTTAAAAGGTATAGATTTAGCATTTAGAAAAAATGAATTTGTATCTATTTTAGGTCCTTCAGGATGTGGTAAAACTACTACTTTAAATATAATTGGTGGACTTGATAGATATACTAGTGGTGACTTGTTTATTAATGGTCGTTCTACTAAGGAATTTAAGGATAAGGATTGGGATATTTATAGAAACCATAGAGTTGGTTTTATATTCCAAGCTTATAATTTAATTCCTCATCAAACTATATTAGAAAATGTAGAACTAGCTTTAACTATTGCAGGTATTAACCAACGTGAAAGAGTAGAAAGAGCTAAGAAAGCTCTAGATGAGGTTGGTCTTAAAGGACAATATAATAAGAAACCTAATCAATTGTCTGGTGGTCAATGTCAAAGAGTTGCAATAGCACGTGCACTCGTAAATGAACCTGAAATATTACTTGCAGATGAGCCTACTGGTGCACTTGATACACAAACAAGTATTCAAATTATGGAACTTATTAAGAAAATTTCTAATGAGAAACTTGTAATTATGGTTACTCATAATCCAGAACTTGCTGAAAAGTATTCAACTCGTATTATTAAACTTTTGGATGGAGAAGTTTTAAGTGATTCTAATCCTTATAGCCTAGAGGACGAGAAGAAGGAAGAAGTAAAGAAGATTGATAATGAAAAGGCTAAAATGAGTTGGTGGACAAGTTTTAAATTATCTAGTAGAAACTTACTTTCTAAGAAGGGACGTTCTATATTAATCTCTTTAGCTGGATCTATTGGTATCATAGGTGTTGCAAGCGTAATATCTGTTTCAACAGGTGTTAATGAATATATTTCTGATATGCAAGATGACATGCTTTCGGGTAATCCTATTCAAATTGCAGAATCCACTTATGATTTGAACAGTTTAACTAACCTTATGACTGCAGGTCAAAAGGCTACTATTGCAAAAGAAATTGCCAAAGGTAATGTTAATGTAGAATTTTTACTTGATCAAATTCTTGAGATGGTTAATGCGGGCGGTAGTGTATCTGTTAAAAATGAAATAACTGATGACTATATTAATTATGTACTTTCAATGCCTAGTGATTACTACTCTGATATTAGCTTTAAATATGGATATGATTTAGGTGACAATATCTATACATCATTTACTAGTAAGGATAAAGATTCAAGTGGTAATATTGTTAATACTACTAAGGTTCAATCACTTAATTCAATAGTTGAAAATTATAATAGTGTATTATCTAAAGTGGAAGGTTTTGATAAGACTAGTAGTTATATTACTGGACTTGTATCACCAATTACTCAACTTAAAGCCTCTAATTCATATATTGAGACTCAATATGATATTTTAAAAGGCCATTTACCAGAGAGTGAAAATGAATTGTTACTTGTACTTGATTCTGATGAACAAGTATCTGATATAGTACTTGCAGAACTTGGTTATTATACACAAGATGAATTTATCACTATTGCAAAGAATTCTATGAGTATTGCAAATAAAGAAGAAGGCGCAACGCATGATAATGATAAATCTAAATTTGATTATGATACTATCTTAAATCATGAATTCTATTATGCACCTACTTCAAGTATTTACAAATATAATACTACTCAATTTGATTATACTTATGATATTACTGATACTAAGTCTAATTATCAAAAACTTAATATATCAGGTATTGTAAAACTTAAGAGCGGAAGAAACTATGGTTGTCTTTCAACTGGTCTTCATTATACTAAAGATTTAGCTTTAAAGATGCATTCTGATGTATTAGCTGATATAACAAGAGCTACTACTGACAATCCTACATTCTCATCATATGTATCTACTATGTCAAAGTTATCTACTACTGGAACTATAGTAAATGGACCTAATGCTTCTGCTTATCATTGTTTAGAAGTTAAATATACATATAATTTCTATAACTACACTGATAATGTAATGGTTGAAGGTCAAACCGGATATGTTGGTACAACAGATTCAACTAGTACATTCTTATCTACTTTTATTGGTGGTTCTACATCAGCTGGTGCAGCTAAATATCTTTCATCTCGTTCTGTTGGAATAGAAGAAAAACCTACAACAATTAATATCTACCCTACTAGTTTTGATGAGAAGAATAAGGTTACTGATTATCTAGATTTATGGAATGATTTTGATAAGACTATTACAGTTAATGGTAAAGATATCGAATCTAGAAGCAAGGTTACATATACTGATAGTGTTGGTACTATTATTTCAATGGTTAAAACTTTAATTAATGTTGTAACTTATGCACTTATTGCGTTTACTGCTCTATCACTTGTTGTATCTTGTTTCATGATTGCAATTATAACTTATGTATCTGTAATGGAGCGTGTAAAAGAAATTGGTGTAATAAGATCTCTTGGTGGAAGAAAGAAGGATGTATCACATTTATTTAACGCAGAAACATTCATATTAGGTTTATCAAGTGGTGTAATTGGTGTTTTAGTTACATATTTAATAACACTTATACTAAATCTATCGCTTCATTCTATGGTTGGTGCAAACATAGCTTGTTTCTGGCCATATCAAGCATTAATCATGATTCTATTGTCAATAGCACTTACTTTAATATCAGGAGCTGTTCCTGCAAGAAGTGCTGCAAAACAAGACCCAGTTAATGCACTTAGAAGTGAATAAAAATATATAATAAAAAGTGAAAGCCTAAAGTCATAAATTTTAAAAAACTATTGACTTAGGCTTTTACTTTGTTATATAATACTTAAGCAAGTTTAAATGGCCCTTTAGCCAAGTGGTAAGGCACGGCACTGCAACTGCCCGATCATTGGTTCGAATCCGATAGGGGCCTCCAATCTTGTATCTTAAAGTCAACGGAAGTTGACTTTTTTCTTTCAATAGATATTATAATTTTATTTTATAAAA
>CAVGEZ010000063.1:0-8099 GCA_963628445.1 uncultured Eubacteriales bacterium | reverse complement strand
AATCAATTGTCTTTATATTTCTATTTATAAGCTTTACTAATTAAATATAAATCAGCTAAAGCTATTGCAACAGCATTCTCTAAAACTATCGAAGCTCTTCTTGCAATACATGCATCATGTCTTCCCTTAATAGATAATGCTTCAACCTTATTATCTTTAAAGTTATAAGTATTTTGAACAGTACTAACACTTGGTGTAGGTTTAATAAATACATTTACTAAAATATCATTACCATTAGTAATGCCACCATTAATACCACCATTATTATTAGTTTGAGTAGTACCATCTTCATCAATTATTAAATCATTATATTCTGAACCATATAAAGACTCACCATCAAATCCAATACCAAATGATACACCTTTTACAGCACCAATTGAGTACAATATATGACTAATATTTGATTCTACTGATTCAAAGAATGGTTCTCCAAGTCCTTTTGAAACATTAGATACTTTAATTTCAATAGTACCCCCTACTGAGTCCCCTCTTTTCATTGCTTCTTCAATTACATTATCAAATTTATTAGGATCAGTCTCGTTCTTAATGCTCTTAATTTTTGATGAAAAATTAAAAGTATTAAGAATTTTTTTAGCTATTACTCCTGCTGCAACAATACCACATGTTAAACGTCCTGAAAAAGGACCTCCTCCACGATAGTCGTTATATCCTTTATATTTGACGCTTGCAGCATAATCTGCATGTCCAGGACGTGGCGAATCTATTAAATTGTCATAATCTCTATCATTAATATTCTCATTTAAGAATTTAATTAATATAGGGCTTCCTGTAGTAAATCCATTAAAAATACCACTTTCAATAATAGGTAAATCAGATTCTTTTCTTGGTGTTGTACCTTTCTTTGAAGGCTTTCTCTTGTCTAAGTCAGCTAAAAAATCACTAACATCAAGTTTAATTCCAGCAGGAACACCATCAACAAGTACACCTACTAGAGTGCCATGAGATTCACCAAATATTGATACTTTAAATAATTTCCCATAAGTGTTCATTAGATTAACTCCTTAAATTTTCTAAACATTTTATTAGTATCCATCTCTATATTAGTTCCTAACCAATACTCTTCACTCTTAACACCTTGTAAGAACAACATCATTAATCCACCAAATCCTTTTTTACTCTTATTAACAAGTACAGTTTCTTGGGGATTAAATATTACATCAACAACTATTTCAGATATTTCAATAACATTATCACTTACAGGACAATCAAACATATTAGGATACATTCCAACAGGTGTAGTATTTACAAGAAGACCAATCTTTCTTTTACTTTCTAATTCATCATATGAAATAATATCTTTATCTACACCATTTCTTGATACTCTTGTTACAAAGCCTTTCATATCAGTTAATACTTTCTTAATTGCAAGACTTGCTCCACCAGTACCTAATACATAACACTCTTTGTTTCTTGGAAATATTCTAAAATGTTCAAGTTCACCTTTAAATCCATAATAATCAGTATTAGTACCACAAACCTTACCATCTTTTAAATAAACCGTATTTACTGCACCAATTTCTTTTGCAATATCATCGACTTCATCCAAATACTTCATTATTTCAATTTTATAAGGAATAGTTACATTAAACCCCTGATAAACTCCATCTCTTAACTTTTCAATATAGTTTTTAAGTTCATCTTGAGATAACTCTAAAAGTTCATATGTGCCATCAATACCTTTTTCAGCCATTAACATCTTATGTAAGATTGGAGAATAACTATGTCCTAATTTACCACCAATTAGACCTAATCTAATCATTATCATCACCTATAATTTTCTTTTGATAATCTTTAGATACTTTAAGCATAGATTTAAACCATTCTAAATAATATTCTTCTAAATTAGAATCATTTAGTTTATTAATATTCTTCTCAATTATTTGATCTTCTCTTTTCTTATCAAATATAGCCAAACCATTTTCTTTCTTATATTGAGCAACCATTTCTGCTGCTTTCATTCTTTCCTTAAATAGTTCAATCATCTTATCATCAACTGAATTAATTATTAAACGTGCTTCTTCTAATTTATTCATAACTAATATGTCCTCCAAGTTTTTCAAAATCCTCAAAAAATTTAGGATAACTCTTATTTATAGCCTCTGCATTAGTAATTACAATATCAGAATTTGAAATAGTTGCGGCTATAGAAAATGCCATTACTAATCTATGATCATTATGAGAGTCTACAACACCACTTTCGACTAAAGTAGTACCATTAATAATCATAGTATCGCTAGTTTCATTAATATCAAAACCTATTTTATTAAGTTCTTCTTTAACACATGTAATTCTATCACATTCTTTTATTCTTAATCTTTCAGCATTTAACAGTTTAGATGTACCTTTAACACTATTTAATAAAACACATAATATAGGTCCTAAATCAGGAGTATTAGACACATCTATATCAATTACTTTATAAGTTGAAGGTTTTACACTATATAAGTTATCTTCATATATAACTTGAGCTCCAAACTTTTCTAAATCATCAAGTATAGCTTTATCTCCTTGAAGTGAATTAGGATTTAAATTCTTAATTTTAACGTTTGAACCCAATGCATCTGCAACAAGGAAAAATGCAGCTTGACTAAAATCTCCCTCAACAGTGTAATTATAAGGCTTATAGGTTTGATTACCTTTAATGTAATAACAATTATCTTTGAATGTAATATTAATACCAAATTTAGATAATATATCTATAGTTAAATCAATATATGATTTAGATTCAAGTTTAGTAGTTATTTCAATAATTGAATCATTTTCTATTAAAGGAAGAGTAAATAATAGTCCTGTAATAAATTGACTAGATACATCTCCTCTAATCTTATATCTTCCACCCTTAAATTCACCCTTAACAGTTAAAGGAAGATAATGTTCATCATGTGAGTAGAAAATAGCGTCTTGATCAAAAATTTGAAAGTATGGATCAAGTGGTCTATCAACTAATTTATTATGGCCAATAATAGTCATTTCATTTCTAGTTAAAATACTTAATGGTATTAAGAATCTAGTTGTTGAACCAGACTCTATACAATCTATTTCTTTATTTACACATCTAGGATAACATCCACTAATATATAAAGTATCGTTATCCTTCTTAATAACTGCACCTAAACTCTCCATTGCCTTAATTGTAGCGTCTATATCTTTAGAATAAGATACATTACTAATAACACTTTCGCCACTCGCAAGGGAGGCTGCAATAATTGCTCTATGTGTTAAACTCTTACTAGAAGGTACATTAACCACTCCCTCTAATAATCCTTTTTTTATTCTTACATTCATTTAAATCAAATCCTTTAATTTATTTTCATCAATTTTATAAATAATACAACTACCTAGTTTATCAATTAATATAAAATTAACAATACCAGCTAAGTTCTTCTTATCATAAATAGTTTTTTCTAAATACTTTTTATAATCATAACACTCTGTTGGTAAATTATATAATGACAGTATTTTATAAGTATCATCGTATAAATGTTCTGGAGTAATTTTTAAATCAATACCTAAACGTAAAGCCATTAACATACCAATTCCCACAGCCTCACCATGTTTATAGCCATACTCAAGTTCTATAATGTGACCAAAAGTATGACCAAAATTTAGAATCATTCTATTTCCAGTATCAAATTCATCTTCCATTACAACTTTAGCTTTAACCTTAAGAGATTCATATATTATTTCTTCATCAATCTTTGGTTTAGCTAATAGTTTTTCATATAACGCAATATTGCCTATAATACTATGTTTTATTAATTCAGCCATTCCATTGGCAAATTCTCTATCACTTAAAGTATCAAGTGTTTTAGGGTCAATTAAAACAAGTTTAGGTTGTTTAAATGCTCCAATTATATTCTTTCTATCATAGAAATCTATACCACATTTTCCACCAATAGATGAATCCATTTGAGCAAGTAATGAAGTAGGGATTTGTACATAAGGAACTCCTCTATATATAGTTGAGGCTACAAATCCACATAAATCTCCAACTACTCCACCACCAAGAGCAATTAATAATTCATTTCTTCTTATATCAAGTTCTATAAGTTTTTTACATACATCAACATAAGAATCAAAGCATTTACTTGCTTCTCCATTCTTAATTACAATAGAATGAACAATATATTTTTCTTTTAATATATTTTCTAACTTTTCTAAATAAAAAGTAGAAACTAAGTCATCAGTAATTATATAAATTTTCTTATTATTATACACAGCACTAATATAATCTAATGCTTTATCTAAAATACCTTCTTCAATATATACCTTATATCCATTATTCTTTAAATTTAAATCTATTGTTTTCATATTATTTTTCCATCTTTTCTCTTCTTGTTTTAGATTCTTCAAAGATCTCTTTCAGTTTTTTACTATCATCATTAATAAGACAGGCTTTAATTTCATTTAATTCTTTTTCAAAATTATTTATTTCATCTATTAAATAATCTTTATTACTTAAGAATAATTCACTCCATAAGTTTTTATTAATTTTAGCTATTCTTGTTAAATCCCTATATGAGTCTCCAATAAATGAGAAAGTATCATCTTCAGTATCAGAATTAACTAGCGCTACAGCAATCGCATGCGCAAGTTGGGAAGTATATCCAATCATCTTATCATGTTTTTGCATAGATATTACTGATATTCTACCAAAGTTTAAATCATTAGCTAAATTCTTTAATACGTTAATTTCATAATCTTTATTATTATAATTAATAATTAAAAAGTTTGCACCTTCAAATATCTTATTATCGCTATATTCAATTCCAACCTTTTCTCTTCCAGCCATTGGATGGTGAGAAATATATGTAGCAGGTTTAGCTAATTCATAAGCTTCTTTTAAGAAATGACTCTTAACTCCACATACGTCAGTTATAATTTGACTCGCTTTAAATTTATGTTCTTTTAAAAAATCGATTAAATTATTTGGATATAATCCTAATATAATTAAATCAGTTTTATCAATGAAGTCGCAAGCATTTTGTGATCCCTCATCAATGATATTATTATCTAAAGCATACTTTAAAGTACTTTCTAATTTATCAACACCATAAATATAATGTCCTTTTAATTTTAATCCCTTTGCATAAGATGCACCAATTATTCCTAGTCCAACAATTAATATATTCATAAAACAATCTCATTTCTAATTTATTATTTTATATTATTATATACTAAATTTGATAAACTTTTTAGAAAAATTAATAAAAGTTCACTCTTTTAGTGAACTTTATTTGAGATTATTGACCTCACTATCCTAAATACAATCATTTTAAAGCCCCCACTTTAAAATAATGTTTTTAAAATCAGAGAATTAAATAATAATGAGTTAAAAAGATTAGTATTTAATGTTCTAATTTATAGGATTTTTTATCCTACTGGCTATAGAATAATACCTATTGTAACATTATAGATGTAACAATATAAACTTTTTTAAAATTTTTTCAATTTTTATAAAGTATTTTATTTATAGTGAGTAATTAAAAAAAGATCTAGACAAATAAATGTCTAGACCATATTAAACTTATTTAATTACGATATTAACAATCTTCTTAGGTACAACAATAATCTTTGCAATTTCGTGACCATCTGTATATTGTTTAATACGCTCACTAGAAAGAGCTAGTCTTTCAACTTCTTCTTTACTAGTATCGCTTTCAACTTCAAGCTTATCACGCATCTTACCATTAACAGATACAACATATGTTACTGTTGAATCCTTAGTTAATGCTTCATCGTATTCAGGCCAAGATTCATAAGCAATTGTATTATTATGTCCTAGAATTTGCCATAACTCTTCACAGATGTGTGGTGCAATAGGAGATAATAATTTAACAAATCCTTCAATATATCCCTTATAAATTACTTCTGCCTTATACACTTCATTAACAAATATCATTAATTGAGATATTGCAGTATTAAAGTTTAATGATTCATATTGTTTAGTTACTTTCATAACTGTTTGGTTATAAATCTTTTCAAGTGACTTATCATATGTATCAGTATATTTAGAAGTATAAGCGCTGTCAGTAACAAGTCTATAAACACGCTCTAAGAATTTATGAGCTCCGTCTAAACCTGTAGTAGCCCATGGTTTTGCAGCTTCTAGTGGTCCCATAAACATTTCATACAAACGTAATGTATCAGCACCATAATCTCTTACAACATCATCAGGGTTAATAACATTACCTCTAGACTTACTCATCTTTTCACCATTTTCACCTAGAATCATACCTTGGTGAACAAGCTTCTTAAATGGTTCTGACACAGGAGATAATCCTTCATCATGTAGGAAATTAGTCCAGAAACGAGAATATAATAAGTGTCCTACAGCATGTTCTGGTCCACCTACATATAAATCAACTGGTAACCAATGCTTTAATAATTCTTGATTTGCAAATTCTTTATCATTTTGTGGATCAATATAACGCATAAAGTACCAACTTGATGCAGCACTTCCCGGCATTGTGTTAGTTTCTCTCTTACCAACTTCTCCAGTTTTCTTATTAACATACTTCTTCCACTCTTCTGCATTTTCAAGTGGAGCAGTACCATTAACCTTTGGTTTGTAATCATCAAGTTCAGGTAATACCAATGGTAACTCATCTAAATCAAGTAATTCGTCATGGTCTTTATAATGAACAACAGGAATTGGTTCTCCCCAATATCTTTGACGAGCAAATACCCATTCTCTCATCTTATAAGTGATTTTCTTTTCACCCACAGAATTATCACTTAACCACTTATACATTGCATTAAGAGCGTCTTCTTTATTAAGTCCGTCAAGGAAGCCAGAATTAATATGCTTACCATCTTCAGTATAAGCTTCTTTAGAGATATCTCCACCTTCAAGTACTTGAATAATTGGTAAATTAAACTTCTTTGCAAAAGCATAATCTCTAGTATCATGTGCTGGCACAGCCATAATTGCACCTGTACCGTATGTAGCAAGTACGTAATCTGAAATCCAAATAGGTAACTTATTACCATTTACAGGGTTTATTGCATAAGCACCTGTAAATACTCCAGTTTTTTCTTTAGTATCACCACTACGTTCAATTTCAGATTTGCTAGCAGCAAGCTTCTTATACTCGTCTACAGCACTCTTTTGTTCTTCTGTAGTGATAGAATCAACTAATTTATGTTCAGGTGCAAGCACACAATATGTAGCACCAAATAAAGTGTCACAACGTGTAGTAAATACTGTAATGTGTTCGCTTGTTCCATCTACTTTAAAGTTAACTTGAGCTCCTACAGATTTACCAATCCAGTTTCTTTGCATATCTTTTGTAGATTCTGGCCAATCAATAGTATCTAAACCTTCAAGTAACTTTTCAGCATATTGTGGTATATCTAATACCCATTGTTTCATATTCTTTCTTACAACAGGGAATCCACCACGTTCACTCTTACCATCAATAACTTCATCATTAGCTAAAACAGTACCTAATTCTTCACACCAGTTTACAGGCATATCTATTTGTTTAGCTAAACCCTTTTTATAAAGTTCTTCAAATATCCATTGAGTCCATTTGTAATATGATGGATCACAAGTTGAAATTTGTTTAGACCAATCAAATGAAAAACCTAAAGTTTTTAATTGACGAGTAAATGTCGCAATATTTTGATTAGTAAATCCTTCAGGATGATTACCAGTTTTAATTGCATATTGTTCAGCAGGTAATCCAAATGAATCAAATCCCATTGGATGTAATACATTATATCCTTGCATACGCTTCATACGAGAGATGATATCTGTAGCTGTATAGCCTTCAGGATGACCTACATGTAAACCTTGTCCTGATGGATAAGGAAACATGTCTAAGCAATAATACTTAGGCTTTGAAAAATCCCAAACATCAGTTTTAAAAGTATCATTTTCTTCCCAATACTTTTGCCATTTCTTTTCTATTTCATTATGATTAAATGTTTTATATTCCATAATAACACTCCTATTTAAAATACATAAAAATATTTTATCACAAATTAGCATCTATTAAAAGTTTTATAATGTTTTCTTATTGCGATTTAATAAATTTAAAGTTTCAATAATATATATTTTACTGCACCATTTT
>CAVGEZ010000062.1:0-8239 GCA_963628445.1 uncultured Eubacteriales bacterium | reverse complement strand
AAGCATTTTCAAACTCTAAACTTATTTCATAGTTTGGTATATAACATGACTTTGTTATCTCATCATAGGCCAAATATCCTAAATGAATTAATACTGTTAATGCAGCATCGCATGAATTAACTTTAGTTAAATCATTTTGAAATTTAGAGACATTTACAGGTACTTTTTCTCCAGCCATCATCGCCGCAATAATATCTTTTAATTCACCATTATCATAATTCATATAATCTGTTATAGCCTCAATAGATGAAGTCTTAGTCCAATAATCACTACATTTATTTCTCATAACTGCTTCAACAACACTCTTTGGATTATATAATTCAATATTATTTAATTTGTATCCATCATACCATCTTTTTATTTCTTTAAAATCTCTATTATATTTAGAACATAACTCTTTAGTCTCTTCTTCTGTAAACCCAAAATATGGTGTTAGACAATCTGCATCAAGCATATTATACTCAGTAAACATATTTAATGTGGATTGAGTAGAGTATCTCTTAATAGGAAGAATTCCTGTCATGTACACTAAATCAATGCAACTCGATACATCACCTGATTTAAATAATTTTCTTAAAAGTTCTATATATTCATCGCACAATTTCTTGTTATGTTCCTCTTCTCTAAACACTACATCCCATTCATCTATCAAAAATATAAAACGTTCTTTTGTAACCTCATTTATTCTAAGAATAGCATCATCAATTCCACTATCTGTTTCCTTTAAAACACTTGGCCAAGTATCATTAATATCATCAACAATGATATTATTTAAACTATTTATCATTTCATTTTTGTATTTTAAATAAATACGTGACATATCAATCCAAATTACATTGTATTTATTTAAGTGTTTAATATATGATTCATCTTTCTCTATTTTGAGTCCTTTAAATAATTCTTTAGAGTCACAGCCTTTAGAATAATAAGCATTTAGCATTGATAATGCTAAAGACTTACCAAATCTACGTGGACGTGTAACGCACATATATTTTGATCTCTTCTTAGTTAAATTATTATTTATTGTTTTAATCAATAATGATTTATCAACAAAGATATCATCATAAAGATATGATTCAAATTCAGCACTACCTCTATTTAAATATAATCCCATTAGTATCACCTACTTATCTATCAATCATTATACCATAGTTTGAAACTTATTGTCTAATTAAATAAATATTCGTCTATTGATTTTATTACAATAGTTATTAATATAGAAAAAGACATATTCGAAATATCAAATATGTCTTTATAGATCAGCAATAAATTCAAAATAATCAATACAAAGTTTAGTTGGTTTTAATACACTTGCGCCATCTTTATCTTCATATAAAGATTGACGCTCTAAGTCATAATAAGCTTTTAAATAAGCTTTCATAACATCTTCATCAGTATAGGTAGAATTATTCTTAATATAATTCGCACCATAACTATATAACCAGTTAGTATAATCTTGTTTTAAAGATACTTGAGATTGGCTATTCTTAAGTACTAAATAAATAACTTTAGATTGTCCTTTTGTAAAGTTAATCTTATTTTTGTTTACTATATTATTATAACCATAACGCCATAAGAAATTAGTACTGTCTTGGCATATATAATTACTATCTTGATTTAATTCAATATTAGTTAATTCATCAGATGTTGCATCATAAGTATTTGGTACATACTTATCAGTAACACCACTATCCTTAATTTTAAGTGAATCAATATAAAGAAAGAATTTAGTATTATAATTATTAAGACTTGACTTAGTAGTATCACTAACAGTACTAGTACCATTAAATGATGTAAATATATAACTAGAAAAATCTGAAAATCTTAATGATAAATCTATATCTTTATCAGAGTTATTAGTTATAACAAATGCAAAATTTAAGCTATAGTCAAATTCTATTGAGATAGAATTTTTTTCATCATTTAGGCTTGTCCATTCTTTTTTAACATTATTATATGAATCAGTATAAGAATAATATCCATTAACAGATAAATCTACATTACTTGACTTAATGTATCCTACATTAGACTTATCAATATACCAAGCATAGCTTGTTATACTAGTAATTATTATAATAAGTGCTGCAATTAAAGCAATAATCTTCTTTTTCATTAGCTAGTCACCTCAATATAAAATTCTCTGTATAAAGTCTCACCTTCACTAGTATAACTTACTATAAGTCTACTATTACTAAAACTTACCTTCATAATCTTATTAGTCTCTAAATTAGTTATTAAATCATTATATTCTACTTCTTTCATCTTTGTAGGAACGCTTATAGCATTCAAATATAAAAGAATAGAATTATGATTAGTATCATCTGATATAGTGTAATTATTAGTATCTTCTTCACCCATATGTATAATAGTTGAATAAGTTACAGTAAGCCAGTAATATACAACCTCTGATACTTTACCACTAGTTCCGTACCAACCATCTGTATTATTTTCTATAGTATTTCCAGTTAAATATACATCAGTTAAATAATCTAAATTCTTTAAAGATTCAAATTCATCTATATTATTAGATTCAATATATAACTTCTTTAAGTTAACTAAACTATCAATACCTCTAATAGTTGTAAGTTTTGAGTTATTTAAATTAATTATAGTTATAGTTCTAAAGAATAATCCTTTTAAACTTGTAAGACTTGATAAATCATTATTTTTTAAAGACAAACTATTTAATCTTAAATTATATAAATTAGTACCAAGTATATCTTTAGTAATACTATTACTATCTAGATTTAAAGTAGTAAGGTTTGAATCAATTAGATAAGTAAATGCAGAAAGATCAGTTATTTTATAATTATTTATAGTAATACTTGAAGTATTAGTAAAGTATTCAATACCATTAACACTAATCTCTTTTGAATTACCATTTGCTACTACAATTTCACTTGCGTTTTTAGCATTTGCAAGTATATAACTAGTACTTGAATTAATATCAATATAATAGTTAGTATAAGAATTAGCTTTAAAGTAAGTAATTATATCTTTATAGAAATCATTTGATGTAAATACACATGGAGTATAATTACTACTTGAATCATTAGTACCACATTTAAGTATTCCAGGAATAGTAAATGTATAGATTTGTGTAGATGTTACCTCTCTAGCATCGTTATTATATAACAAACATTCTACTTGTATTAAAGAATCAAAGTTAGGAATATAGTTATAATCAATATTAAAATTAATATTCTTTGTATAGCTACTATCGTTACTAGCTTGATTTCCGCTTTGACTAATAGAAATCATATTATGTGTTTTTGCGCTATATGTTGTTCCTCTTACACTAATATCACTTAAAAGATTAGTATCATAAGTATGACCATTAATTTTTAGTATATTAATTTTAGCGTAATATGTAGAATAAGTAGAATTGTCTGGCATAGTAAATGTATTATTTTCTAACCAGTTAGTTTGAGAATTGAAGATTGCATCAAATGGGTTATTAGATTCAAATCCTGTATCTTCTCCTGAATTACTTGATAAACTTCTCTTAATCACTACACTAAATAGATATGTATTAGAATCATAATATTTAAGTGTTAGATTTGTAAATTCTTTAGTTGAATCTACTGTTATAGTATTATTAGTAGTATCACTAGTATAATAATTAATTTCTCTATCATTGCTATCTACTATTTTATAATTAATATTAGTAAATAAGTCTTTAGAACTAATACCTAAATCAGTTGTACCTAAATATACTTTATTATCTTTAATATTTAATACATTATAAGCTAAATTTTCACTAGTAACGATATATGCATGAATATTTTGTTTTATATATTCTACCACTTCATCTTTACTTGCACCTTTTAGATTTATAGTAATATCTTTACTGTTAATATTTAATTTAAAGCTTGTAGATGTAATACTTGTTCTTCTAAATATAATACTAGTTATTTTAGTATTATTAGAATCAATATAATATTTATTAGTTGTATCATAAGTAATTGTAGTGTCAGCATCAACAATCTTATTATTAATTATAACATCAAAGCCGTCAGTAGTTTTAAATGTAAGACTAGATGTATAACCTAGCAAGTCTACTAAATATAGGAAATCAAAGTCATTAGGTTTAATGCTTTCACTTAGTTCACTTTCAAGTATTAATTTTAAAGAATCAATAGAGTTACCACATATAATGTCTTTTTCTATATATTCAACTACTTTTCCACTAGTAACCTTTACTTTTACCCTTAATTTGTTATCTTTAATATAAGAAGTTACATCATCTAGTATTCCACTAAACACTATATCACTACTTTTATTTGTTGAGTCAGTGTCATCAACTGTACTAGTTTCATCTTCACTATCAGTTGAGGTTTTACTTTGATCTACTACATAATAATCATATGTAATACTTGATGATAGAAATCTTTTTGGTAAATAAATACTAGATACTAAATAGGAAGGAATATACTCAGAAATAAATTCTTTTGCACTATCAAGCGAAATACTTGAGTTTAGCTCGATAATATTTTTTGAATCATATTTATATGTAGCTTTTTCGCTAGATACTACTATCTTACTTGAATTAGTTGAAGTAAGAGTTATATTGCTTTCTAGAGTAATATCATAATTTCCCGCATATGAATTTATAATATTTAAGTTTTTAGATAAAGTTAAATTATTAAGTATAGATAAAGATACAGGAGCTTTAATAATTATTTCTTCATTTATTTCAAATGAGCTTATAAATATAATTCTTAAAGCTAAATTATTAGTATTCTTTGAATAATCAAAGATATTATTATAATATTTAGAATAATTAATTGTCTTTAATTCATTTATATTTGATACATATTCATTGTGATATGTAACAGTAAATGCATCAGTACCTTTTGTATATTTAATAGTATTTGCAAATATCTTAGTTTTACTTGAATCAAGGCCACTAACTTCACTTATTTTTTGATGAGTTGTTACATTGTAGCTTGACTCAGTCTTTTCTAAAATATCTACATAGGAATTAGAAGTATCTATTGTATATGAGTTATTTCCTTGATTAGATATAGAAACATCAATTGCACCATCTTTAATTGAAAAGGAAGGTGTTTCTACTTTTAAAGCATAATTATATTCAATTTTTAATGATGCAGCATAAACTATAAAAGCAAATGTTGCGATTAAGAATATACTGAATATTGTTATAAATATTTTCTTTTTCATAAAAACACCTCATCTCATTAATTATAATTTATAGTTAATCTTCTAGATAAACTATATTTTTTTTCATCCATTCCACAAGTTAAAGATACATCTATTGTATTATAACTAGTCTTATCATATGCATTTTGAATTGCATCACTTGATAGCTTAAACTTAACATATAACACACTAGTACGCGCAAGATATGTTAGGTAATAATCATTACTTGATATTAATGTGCTAGGATCATCTACTTCTACTTCACTACTTCCTGAAATATTAAAGTATCCTAAATTAGATATAAATCCAGACTTATTATATGTATCAGTTGTATAGTTAAGTAGATATAATTTACCATCACTTTCAATTGTTGCAGGAAGGTAAATATATGTGTCACTATCAGATTTATCAATCTTAATTGAATAGTCTTTTTCAAATGTAGGGGCTAAGCCAAATTTAGCTAAATTAGAATCATATAGTGATAACAATTCAAAGCCTTGACTAAATAGAGGATTAACCTCAGCCATATGATATCCCCAACTATTTTGATCACCAGCAACTAAGTAATTACTATTATTTAAATGTACATCAGTAGTATGAACACTGACATTCTTTTTTCTTAATTGATATATTAAGTAAGCAAATTCTTTTGAATAAGCATATTGATTACCAATATTTGAAACCCATACAATATTTTCAAAGCAGAAGTTTTGTAAGTTACTAAATTCAAGTACAAATGATAAATCCGACATTATTGTATTACCCCTTGCACCATATTGAAAAGTTTGTAGAGAATTCTTAGAACCTTTAATTAAAGGACTAAAGTCTTCTACCGTAACATATTGATTATCACCATTAGTATTATAGAAGAATCTTTCCAAAGCAATATTTTCAAGTCCTTCTAAAGAGCCATAAATCATACCTGATAATTGTAATATCTTAAGTGATTTAAAATATTCAATACCTTTAATGGATGTAATATAATCATAGCTTCCAGAATCAGTAAACAATTCTCCTACAGTGCTGATATTAGTTAAAACCTTACCAACCTGTCTTGAGCCATTACTTAAAGTTGTAACATTTACTTCTTCATATGCTTCGTTTTTAACACTACCATCTATAATCTTTTTAATAAATACACCAGATTCAAATACGTAACTAGCATTAATTAATGCATAGCTTCCAGTATCGGCTAATGTATAAGTTCCATTTGATAAATTAGCTAAAACATATTGACCTTCATCAAAATATACTTTATTAGTATTTGTTTCTAAATAATATCCAGTATCATCTTTTTGAGCAAGTACATATAAGTAGTTTTCATTAATATAAGTATCATCTGAATTTAAATGATTAATATATACGGTAGAACAGTTTTTACTATATATCTTATTTCCATTTACTTCTATATAGTAACGGAACTTAATTGGCGTATTGGTATTGTATTCAAATTTTTTTGCCTCAAGCAATTTAGCTGAATCAATTATCGCCTTTGAACCAGTTATTTCTATTCCATACTTACTATATTTATCATTTTCAAAATCAAGTTTAATAGTATACTCAACTCCATAAATAACAATTTTATTTACAGGAAGACTAACAGTAAGCACTACTTTATTGTTTTCAGTGTTGTTGTCAAAGTATATATATGGATTAGTTTCAGTTGTTATATCATTACTTATAAAATCATATTCAAAATGTTGTAATTCTAATATAGTTTGCTTAGTGTATGTAGTATTTTGGTTAGTATCAGTCCTATATAATTTATAATTTTCATACTCATTATATAAACCATAACAATAATTTCTTGAAATTATGAAACGATTACCATTACTAGTAAATTGAATTGATAAAAACGAATTATTATATATAGAAATTATAAAGTTTGATAAATTAGTATTTTTAAAGTAAGCATAATAATCACTATTTTCATTAGACTTATTAATCCATAAATCTTTTGTTAATACAAAATAGCCATCCGTATAACTTATTGCCCCTTTATTTACAGCATATGCAATAAGTTCATAGTTTAGGTCTTCAACTCCAAGACCATTAGGATTTTTGTCACATTTAAATTTACCATTTGATGTAACTCGCGAATCATAAGCTTTAAATGAGTAACGAATCTCGTTAAATATTATAAAACTTGAATCTGAAACTAGTACACTAACATCTACAGGAGTGCTTGAAGTTAAATTTGTATTACCAATACTAGTAACAAATTGATTAGCGTATGTCCATTTCAATGTATAAGGAGTACCACTAGGTGAATAACTCTTTAAACTTGCTCTATTAGAGTAGATATATCCTAAATAATTGTCTGTTTTTGATATATCATATGTCTTATTTGTTGTAAGATCATTTGCAATTCTTTCAAGATTCTCTTTTATTTTAGCTGTAGTAATACTTACACTTACTTTAGGATTAGAAATTACGATTATTTCAATAGTATTAGTATTAGTTGCCCAGTCTCCAAGTACAGTTAATGCTTCAAGATTATGAGAGCATAATGTTCCATCAATATTTAATGTTGTTAAACATGTATTAACGTTAGTTAAAACTTTAAGATGATTTGGAGAAAAGTTGTAGGCATTAGTTAAATAAAGGGTTTTTAGTTTAGTATAATTTTTAAAACTATCTTCCTCAAATATTATTGTAGAATTGTTAATGTAAAGTTCTTCTACATTTTTTAATTTACCAAAAGTATTTGTAAAACTAACATTATATTTTGAATTGTTAAGATGAATTTTTTTCATTTGTTGAAACTTACCATTTTCACCAAACAAATATTCATTAATTTTATCTTTTTCATAATCTGCTAAGCTAGAGATGCTAATACTATCTGAATATATTTTAGATGATGATCCCCAATTGCCGCATGACATTAATCCATCAATTCCAGAATATGTTGCAAAGTCCCTATGGTTAATGCTACCACTATTTAAATGAACACCATAATCTTTTTGTATTCTATATTCTAATTCAGCAAAATAATAAGTAATAAAACGTAAATTACTATTTGAGAAACTACTATATATACCGTCTCCATTACCAGAGATAAATTGGTATGTAAACA
>CAVGEZ010000061.1:0-8660 GCA_963628445.1 uncultured Eubacteriales bacterium | reverse complement strand
TATAAAGTCTTAATTAGCATTATATATGTGGTCTTAGCTATTTATTAAGGGGATTTGATTATTTTGTAATTTTCTATTGAAATAATTAAATTATTGGTTAAAATATAGGTGTAGAACAATATACATCAAAAAACAAAAAGGTAAGGACGGCTATCCTTACCTTTTCTCATTTATAGGAAACAAGAACAATATACTCAAATTACAATGATAACTAATCTTTGTTATCATTATTGTGATTATTTATTTTTAATTAACCAAATAATCAAAAATAAAATAATCAAGTACTCCATTGGGAGCCTCCTTTGATATATTAGTTCATAGTTTCCTCTGAACTATAATGTTTCATATTTTGCTCCTGTTCTAAAAATTTATTCACCTATCGGTGACATAGTAATTCTATCATAAATAGCATGTATATTGCTGATTTTTCATGCTTTATAAAATCTAGATAAAGAAAGTGAATATTTAACTATTTCTAACCATATTTTATAAAGTCTTAATTAGCATTATATATGTGGTCTTAGCTATTTATTAAGGAAATTTGATTATTTTGTAATTTTCTATTGAAATAATTCAATTATTGGGTAAAATATAATTGTAGAACAAAATACATTGAGGAAAACAAAAAGGTAAGGACTGCTATCCTTACCTTTTCTCATTTTTAGGAAACAAGATCAAAATACATTGGGTTTAGTGATAACTAATCTTTGTTATCATTATTATGATTATCTTCTTTGATTACCCATAGGATCAAAAACAAAATAATCAAGTACTCCATTAGGAGCCTCCTTCAATGTATCAGTTCATAGTTTCCTCTGAACTATAATGTTTCATATTTTGCTCCTGTTCTAAAAATTTATTCACCAATTGGTGACATAGTAATTCTATCATAAATAACATGTCTATTGTTGATTTTTCGTTATTTAGAAATTCTTGAACAATTGCTTTAATCCATTTAACACTTTAGTGCTGCTTTTAGAAAATCCGACCAAAATTTAAAGGAATTATGACTTCAAATTAATCATTATAATTAAAACTCAAATGTTAGTCATAATTAATATTGTTTGAAATATAAACTATTTTAGAATATAATAACATTATATTTTAAGGAGTGTGTTATTATGCCATTAGTAAATACTATTGAAATGTTTAAGAAAGCATATGATGGACATTATGCAATCGGTGCTTTCAACATTAACAATATGGAACAAATTCAAGGAATCGTTGATGCATGTAATGAATTACATTCACCAGTAATTCTTCAAGTATCAAGAGGAGCTAGAAAGTATGCAAAGCCTATCTATTTAAAGAAAATGGTTGAAGCTGCATGTATTGATTCAAATATTCCTATTGCTCTTCACCTAGATCATGGTGATACTTTTGAAACATGTAAGGATTGTATTGATCAAGGATTCTCATCTGTTATGATTGATGGTTCTAGTTTAAGTTATGAAGAAAATGTAGCTTTAACTAAGAAGGTTTGTGAATATGCTCACGACATCAATGCTCATCCATCAAATCCACACTATATTACTGTTGAAGGTGAACTTGGTGTTCTAGCTGGTGTTGAAGAGGATGTTGTTAGTGAAAATCATTCATATACAGATCCTGACTTGGTTGAAGATTTTGTTAAACGCACTGGTGTTGATTCTCTTGCCATTGCAATTGGTACAAGCCATGGTGCATACAAATTCAAACCAGGTACTAAACCTCAATTACGTTTTGACATTCTAAAGGAAGTTTCTAAACGTCTTCCAGGTTTCCCTATCGTATTACATGGTGCATCAAGCGTTATGCCTGAATATGTAGCCATGGTTAACGAATATGGTGGACATATGCCTGATGCAATTGGTGTTCCTGAAGATTTACTTGCAAAAGCAAGTAAAATGGCTGTATGTAAGATCAATATTGATTCAGACGTTAGACTTGCATGTACTGCAATGATTCGCAAGCATTTAGTTGAACATCCTGATCACTTTGATCCACGTCAATATTTGACAGACGCTAGACAAGCTGTTCATGATATTGTTAAGCATAAAATTCAAAATGTATTAGGTAGCGAGAACAAGGCTTAATTAATAAAGTAAAGCGAGACTTAGGTCTCGTTTTTCTTTTCTAAATCTTAAAAATGCCCGCTTTTGCATCAGCATTTTTATACTTTTTGAATCCCTTTCCATTTTGCACAAACTCTAAATTAAAATTTAAAGAACGCAGTATTTAAATCTTTTCCCTCAAGAAAACAATCAATATAATCTTTTCACTTTCATTAATTCTTAAAAAAGTGTATAATAGACAAGCATTATTAAATTTATTTATATATAAATAACTAAGGAGGAATTTTTATGTCTGATCAATTAACACAACAAGAACAAGTAAGACGTGAAAAGTTAGAAAAATATAGAGAACTAGGTATTGATCCATTTGGTCAAAGATATGACGTAACAGATCATGCTCAAGACTTAAAAGATAAGTATGCAAATTATTCTGAGGAAGAACTTGAATCAATGGAGACAAAGGGTAATATTGCAGGAAGAATTATGTTTATCCGTAAGATGGGTAAAGCTAGCTTCTTCTCACTTCAAGACAAGTCTGGATTTATGCAAGTATACATTAGAAAAGATGTTGTTGGAGAGGAACAATATCAAGTATTCAAACTAGCTGATATCGGTGATATCGTTGGTGTTGAAGGTACAATGATGAAGACTCAAACTGGCGAATTAACACTTCGTGCTACAAAGTATACTCACCTTACTAAGGCTTTAAAACCATTACCTGAAAAGTTCCATGGTTTAACTGATACTGAAGAGCGTTATAGACGTAGATATCTTGATTTAATTATGAATCAAGATTCTAAGAGAGTAGCAATCCTTCGTCCTAGAATTATTAGAGCTATGCAAGAATACTTTGATAGTAAGGGATTTATTGAAGTTGAAACTCCAGTATTACAAAACATTCAAGGTGGTGCTTCTGCTCGTCCATTCATCACTCATCACAATGCACTTGACTGTGACTTCTACTTACGTATTGCAACAGAACTTCACTTAAAGAGACTTATTGTTGGTGGTTTAGAGAGAGTTTATGAAATTGGTAGAATCTTTAGAAATGAAGGTATGGATAGAACTCATAACCCTGAATTTACTACAGTTGAATTATATCAAGCATTTGGCAATCTAGAGTCAATGATGGAATTAAATGAAGGTGTATTTAGATATTGTGCTGAAAAAGTTATTGGTAAAGAACAATTTAAGAATCCATTTAATCCTGAAGGTGAATTAATCGATATTTCTAAGCCATTTAGAAAGGTTACTATGTGTGACTTAATTAAAGAGAAAACTGGTGTAGATTTTAAAAATAATAACTATACTTTAGAAGAAGCTAAAGCTTTAGCTAAAGAACATAATGTTCCAGTTGAACCACACTTCCAAGTTGGTCACATCATCAACGCCTTCTTCGAAGAGTTCTGTGAACATACATTAGTTCAACCTACATTCCTAATGGGACATCCAATTGAAATTTCACCTCTAACAAAGAAAGATCCAACTGATCCTCGTTTTGTTGAACGTTTTGAATTATTTATTGGTGGTCACGAATTCTCTAATGCTTATACTGAGTTAAATGACCCAATCGATCAAAAAGAGCGTTTCTTAGAACAATTAGCTGAAAAAGATGCTGGAAACGACGAAGCTAACGGAATGGACCAAGACTTCTTAGATGCACTTGAATATGGTATGGCACCTACAGGTGGTATTGGTATTGGTGTTGATAGATTCTGTATCTTCTTAACTGAATCTGAATCTATTAGAGACGTTTTACTATTCCCACAAATGAAAACAAGAAACTAATAAAACAAAAACTCTTTATTCATTGAATAAGGAGTTTTATTTTCTTATAATATAATCACTGAAAGGATTTATTTTATGACTATTTATAACGACTACGATGCATGGAAACTAGAAAACATTGATTTAATAAATGAATTACTTAAAACTAATAGTGCAATTATTCAAAGATACAAACATGTTATTTTAATATGTGATTACTTATATTCAGAAAGTACTAAAAAGACTTTGAATGAGGATTTAGATGTAATTTTTGAAACTTCGTTTAATTACTTATCTCAACACATTGATACTGTTTCTACTATTTTAAAAAAAGAATATAGAGGCAATATCAAAGGTATGGAAGAAAATGCAAAAACAATTAATCTTCTTCTTTATACTCAAGATTTTGAAAATGAATTAGATAATTTAGAAAGTGCAACTGAAGCTGATAAAAAGAAACTTGAAGATTTTGAATCAAAAGTCTTATCTTATGTGGAAAGCCACACTGAAGTACCTGATGAATTATTTAGAATACTAGATGATATATCTTTATCTATATTTGATGATGATTATCAAGATATTAATTCCATTCTATATGAAGTTGCACTTAACTTAAATTTAATTGATGAACAATTAGAAAATCCAATAGATATGGTATTTGGTTTTAACAGGGAAGAAATTTAAATCATATTACGCAAAAGTTTAGATTAACTTCTAAACTTTTTCTTTATTTAAATACAAACTATTAAATTATAAATATTGTATTAAAGAATGATCTTTCAGTTTTTCCAATACTTTTAGCGGTCATTTTACCGGTTTTTCCAATATTTTCTGCTAAATAAGGATTTTAAAAAGGTGAACACAAAGTTCACCTTTTATTTACGCAAGTATTTCTTCTACTACCTTCTTTAATTCATTATCCTTGCAATTTGCATTGAAATACTCAATGAATGAAGGTCTATCAAGAGCTCCCTTAACTAATTCTCTATCAATTTCCTTTAGAGATTCAGTTAATGGCTTAAATGTATGAGTTTTAACTACATCTAATATCTTCTTATTTCTTTGTTCTGGCTCTCTTCTTTCAGTTGGATATCCTTGTCCCTTTTCACCTTTGAATAATTGTTCAAAACAATATTCAAGATTTAATTCAGCACCCCATCCAAATCCTTTTGCAAATGGGAAAGAAGCTGCATTACCATCATTGATTTGGGCAAACATATATGCATCAGATGGATCAACAATTAATCCGCAGTTAACACCTGGGAATGCATTAGCTGCAAGCATAGCTCCACTTCCTGTACCACAACCTGTAATTACAAAATCACAAGCACCACTATTTAAAAGTACAGCAGTTAAAATACCATTTTGTACATATGTTAAAGACTTGTCTTCTGCATTAAACATACCAATGTTATATACAGAATGTCCTTTTGGTTCTACTACTTTCTTTAGTGTATTAAATACTAGTTCATTTTTAGCAGCTTGGCTATTTTCATTAATTAAAACAATTTTCATTTTATTCTCCTATTTATTATTATTGTAGATAATTGCATTATCTATTAATCCCTTAAATAAAGGATGTGCTTTGTATGGACGAGATTTAAATTCAGGATGGAATTGACATGCAATAAAATATGGATGATTCTTAAGTTCAACAATTTCAACCAATCCTGTTTGAGGATTACGTCCTGAAGCAATTAAATCTTTATCTTTTAAAATATATTCAAATTTATTATTAAATTCATATCTATGTCTATGACGTTCATTGATTAAATCAGTTTTATATAAAGAACTTGCTAAAGTATTAGGCTCTAATTTACATTGATAAGAACCAAGTCTTAAAGTTCCACCTAGATTAATACCTTTATATTGATCAGGTAAATAATCAATAATCGCATGACTTGTCTCAGGATTAATTTCGCTTGAATTTGCGTCACTCAAGCCAAATTCATCTCTTGCATACTCAATACAAGTTAATTGCATACCTAAACAAATCCCAAGGAATGGAATTTTATTTAGTCTTGCATACTTGATTGCTGCCATCTTACCTTCACATCCACGATTACCAAATCCACCTGGAACTAAAATACCATCGCAATCAGATAAATAATCTCTTGCATTAGAATCATTGATATCCTCAGCTTGAACACTCTTAATTTCAACATTTACACCATTTGCATAACCGGCAGCTTTAAGGGCCTCATGTACTGAAATATATGCATCTTGTAATGCAATATATTTACCTACAAGTGCAATCTTAACTGTACCTTCTAAGTGTTTTACTCTATCAATAAATTGATTCCATTCAGTTAAATCAGCTTCTTTAGCCTCAATCTTAAAATGATCAAGAATTACATCATCAATATGTTGTTCATGTAATTTATTAACAATTTCATATAAATACTTACAATCTACTGATTCAATTACTGCCTCAGGTCTAACGTCACAGAAAATTGATATCTTATTCTTTTGTTCTTTTGATAATTCAACTTCACTTCTTAAAACAATAATATCTGGTTGAATACCAATACCTCTAAGTTCCTTTACTGAGTGTTGAGTAGGTTTAGTTTTAATTTCACCTGCCGCATGTAAGAAAGGTACTAGTGTTGTATGAATATATAATGTATTCTCATAGCCAAAATCACGACGAGCTTGTCTAATAGCCTCTAGAAATGGAGTTGATTCAATATCACCTACTGTACCACCAATTTCAGTGATAATTACATCAGCATTAGATACCTCTTGAGCCTTAATCAATTTAGACTTAATCTCGTTAGTAATATGTGGAATAACTTGAACAGTAGCACCAAGATATTCTCCTTTTCTTTCTTTATTAATAACAGATTGATAAACTCTACCTGTAGTAATATTAGATTCTTGAGTTAAAGACTCATCAATGAATCTTTCATAATGACCTAAGTCAAGGTCAGTTTCAGCACCATCATCAGTAACGAAAACTTCTCCATGTTGATATGGTGACATTGTTCCTGGGTCTACATTAATGTATGGATCAAACTTTTGCATAAAAACCTTTAATCCACGTTGTTTTAAAATTCTTCCTACGCTTGACGCAACAATACCTTTTCCAAGGGAAGAAACAACTCCACCAGTAACGAATATAAATTTAGTATTTTTCATGAAATAGACTCCTTATTAGTTTTTTTTTTGCCTAATTCCTTAGGTCAAATAAAAAATATAGGGAGTAAGCCCTAAATTATTATATCTTATTAAATGACATTAAACAACATAAAAATAAAATTTATGAGATTAAAAGGCCTGACATAAGCCAGACCTCTATATTATTTAACATTTTTATTATATTTTTTCATAAATGCTTCAATCTCATCAGGATCTTTAATTATTTCACTCGATAAATTAATACATCCATCCTCAGTTATTAAAACATCATCTTCGATACGAATACCAATACCTTCTTCTTTTATATAAAGTCCTGGTTCATTTGAAATAACATTACCAGCCTCAAGTGCCTTATATTCACATAAATCATGGCAATCAAGACCCATATGATGTGATACACCATGGAAATAATATTTTGATACTTCACTATCTTCTTTAATAAGACCAATAGCCTTAAGTTCTTTTTGATAATATTTAATTAAAATTTGATTTAATTCTCTTTGAGTAATACCAGGTTTCATATTATCAAACATTAACTTTTGTCCATTTAAAACAATATCATATATTTGTCTTTGACGTGCAGTAAAATGTCCATTAACAGGGAATGTACGAGATATATCTGAACAATAATAATTATAAGTACTACCTAAATCAAATAATATTAAATCATTATCATGCATAGTATCTTGGTTAGCAGAGTAATGTAAGCAACAAGAATTTATTCCACTTGCGGCTATTGTGTCAAACGCATATCCATTAGCGCCATTATATTTAATACTTTGATCAAAATAAGACTCTAATTGATATTCTTTTAAAGAATCTTTACTATTCTTAAGTAGTTCTTCAATTCCAAGACGTGTAATATGAATAGCTTTTTTTATTTCTTCTATTTCACTTTTTGTTTTAATAGTTCTAGCATGTTTAAATAAATCATTTGCATTTTTAAATACGCATGTAGGATAACTTATTTCAAGTGATTTCTTATATTGTTCAATATTAGTCAAATATTCACCACCGTCTTCTATATCAAGATAAATAGTAGTAGTATCATTTATCAAAGAGTCTAAAAAGCTTGTAAATTCATCTAAATAATAAATATTTTCAATACCTGAAATATTAAAGGCTTCTTCCTTGTTTAAACCTCTTCCAACCCATTTTTCTTTTATAGGATCATATGGTTTAATAAACAAATATTCTTTAATATTACCATTGTTTTTTTCAATAATTACTCTATCTGTATCTTCTTTTATACCTGTTGCATAAAAGAAGTTTTTATTAGGAATGTACTTATCTTCACTTTCACCTGGTGCAATAAGTATAACAAGTGAATTATTTTCTAAATTCTTAACTAGATTTTTTCTATGAATTATATATTCTTCTTTTTTCATAATATTTCCTTTCAATAAAATTCCTTTATAATCTAAAGTATTTCACTAATATAAGTATATCACTCTTTTTTTATTTTAATATATCTTTTAATTAAAACATATGTAATCCAATAAAAACCTCAAATACTTGATTTGCGTTTAATGTTAGGTGAGCCTAGTGACGCTAGAGGCATAATATTATTAAAATGAAACATTTCATCTTTATTCTTTTTAAAATTAACTTTTATATAATCTTTATAGCTTTTTAATATTTTGTGCTTTATTAACAAGCTATTTTTAAGTATTAGTTTAAGCAATTTCGTTTTCTAATCTT
>CAVGEZ010000060.1:5840-8684 GCA_963628445.1 uncultured Eubacteriales bacterium | reverse complement strand
TTTTTAATCCCTTCAAAAATTGCACATTTTCAGGAATTTAACTTTTCATTCAACGTTTTTTTACCAATAGTTAAAAAATTAGTCATTGTTAGACTAATCTTTTAATTTAAGTTATAGTAAACTATCAACCTTTGAGTATATAATTAACATCAAATTTAATTTTTATTTTGCTCTTTCTTCATATCTTCCCTAATAAGCTGTTTAATGTATGTAGCCTTTGCTTTAGTACTTAACCATTCAATCAAATCACTTTCAGTTCTTGGATTCAATTGGATAAATATCTTAGGAGCATTTTTATTATATTCCTTAATATAATTTAACTTATTCTTATATGCTTGTGTATCTTTATTTAATTTTGCCATTTCTTTTCTCCTTTATTATCTTAGTTATAATTTTAAATTTCTTTGAACTTTTAGTTTTACTATAAATATTATCTTCTATTTCATCAACCTTCTTTATTATTTACAACTATATTATATAATATTTAAATAATCTACTTGGTGTTAACACTAACACTTTTTTTATATTTTCATGTAATTTTAAAATACAACTATATTATTCAAGCAACGTTATACAATAGTATTTTCATAATTAAAAGAACATCATGTTAATAATTTTTTCTATGAAAAATAAATATGGTAGTATCGCTACTACCACAATTTATTTATTCAAATCCTTTATAAACCATCATCAATACAGAACATGGTACTGATAGAAACATAGTTAGTACAACATCATTAACATTAAATTTATAATTTAGATTCTTATATCTATTAATGACCCAAAATCTAAATACACCATAACATATCAATACTATTGAAGTTAACAATAGTTCAATTGCATAATTACTTGTTGAACTATTAGAGAAATAAGTAATACTTGTAATTAATAGAATGAATGCATATATTAGTACAATCACACTAACAACTTTTGCAACAATCATTAATACATCCATAGAAAATAATAAACTTTTCTTTGTATCAAACTTCTTAGTATTTTGACTACTATTGTCTTCCATATTCATTTCTACTTCTTCATTATCATTATTCATATAATCAATCTCCTATCTTTGATTAGTTTTATATATTACTGCTAATATAAATATTAATTAATACTAATCATGATTGTATTATACCATTTAAGAAATCTTAATACTATTCATTATATAAATAAATTATTTAAGAAGTTGAATAACTCTACTTACAACTTCTAAAAGAGATGGTGTCAAACACCATCTCTATAGCAGTATATTAAATTTAAAGAGTTCTATTTATCATCACTCTTATAATAAGCACTAATTTCTCTAGCATCATCAATTTTAATATAGTACATATCAATGCCATCAAGTATTGATCTTTAAATATATATTTTACAAAACGGTAATCATTGACATTCTTATCCAATGTTAAGAATAATGGAAACTCAATATTTAACTTTTCTATTTTCGATAATAATTTTTTGCTCAATTTTGCAGGTAACATATCTTCTTCTATTTTATCACCTACAAAATATTCACAAGTATTAATAATTTGTCCTTTTTCAATCTTTTCGCTTGTCTTTTTTACAAGTATTAGATCTAATAAAGGAATACTTCCTAATCAATAATCTCCATCTTAGATCCTGATACCTTATCCTTAGTTACATGAATTTGTTTTCTAATTACATCTCTTAATTCAGAAACATGAGATATTATACCAATAGTTCTATTTGCTTCATTAGATAATTGATTTAATACTCTCATAACTGTTCTTAAAGTTTCTTCATCAAGAGTACCAAATCCTTCATCAATAAACATACAATCTAGTTCATGTGCTCCTGAGTTAGTTTTAGATATTTCTGAAAAACCTAAAGCTAGTGATAAGGAAGCCATAAATATCTCACCACCTGACAAAGAGTTTGCTGAACGCACTTTACCAGTATTAGTATCAAATATATCAATATCTAGTGCTGTTGAACCACTCTTATCCTCACTAGAATCATGTCTAATCATAGAATATACATTATCAGTCATGATATTTAACTTTTTATTAGCTTGAGCTAATATATTGTTAAATACTTGAGACTGATAATAAGTTTCAAAGTCAATTTTTTCTTTACCATTGACTTGACCACTTGCTACATCATTAAGTTTCTTTAAATCTGATACATAAATAGATAAACTAGCTACTGATTCATAGTTCTTTTTATAATTAGAATATATCAATTTATTATTATTTAATTTAGAATTTAAATCTATTACTATATTATCTATTTCTTTATATTTAATTGTATTAATATCTATATTATTCTTTAATTCATCTAAATCTTTTAATATTAATTTATCATAACTATTCTTAATATCTTCATCAAGTAATGATTTAGCTACATTAAGTTTACTTAAATAATTATTATAATCTAGTTTAGTATTATCTATTTTATCTTTATAAGTATTACAATATTCTACTATCTTATTAATATCTTTTAATATACTAGAATTAACAAGTGTAGTTAGTTCTTGATTTAAACTACTACATATATCTTCAAGTCTTTTAATATCTTTATTTAGTAGATTAATAGTATTATTTAATTTAATCTCTAGATTATTAATATCTATATAATAATCATCATATTTCTTAATTAATACTAGATTTTCATTTATTGCCTTATTAATTTCTTCTATTTGTTTATTAATATC
The DNA here is from genome assembly GCA_963628445.1 of uncultured Eubacteriales bacterium. GTDB lineage: Bacteria > Bacillota_I > Bacilli_A > Acholeplasmatales > Anaeroplasmataceae > JAEELC01. The sequence goes on along the minus strand of CAVGEZ010000060.1, from coordinate 6,010 downwards.
TATAATACTTAATCCATTTAATGATTTATTTAGTTCATTAATATTAGATACACAAGTATCTAGATTAGCCTTAGTACTAGATAATTTAATATTTAATTCATTAACTTTATTATTTGATTCTTTAATCTTAACATTCAATATATTAATATTATTTTGATTCTCTTTTATAG
>CAVGEZ010000060.1:0-5830 GCA_963628445.1 uncultured Eubacteriales bacterium | reverse complement strand
CTCTTTAATAGTATCAGCTATCTTATTTAAAGAATCTTTTTCTAATATAATATCATCTAAATTATACTTTAATTCACTTATCTTATTATTAATTAATTCTAATACATTATCTTTATTAACATTATTAATATATAAACTAATATCTTTAATCAAATTATTAATATTATCTAAGTTAGCTTTTTTAGATGAACTATCTTTTGCAATATTTAAATCAAGCTCTTTAATAGATTCTTTAAATAATTCTATTTCACGCAAGTAAGTTTCTAAGTGTTCTTTATTCTTATTAACTTGATTTAAAGTATCAGATAAAGTAATAGTTAATTTATTAAGTTCATTTAGTTTATTATTAAGACCTACTTCATAAGACTTAATAGAATCTAATATATTTGTATTTGTAACGCCTTCTACACCTAGTTTATTAAGCTCATTTACTAAATTATCTAAAGACTCACTTAAGTGCTTAACATGTTCATCGTTAGTTCCTTTTAATTTAGATAATTTATCATTTAATGTAGTGTATTCATCAAGTAGCGCTTTAACTTCTCTTTCACTTACATTTGTGGACTCTTTAGCTAGTTTAGTGTGGTGTGTCGCACCACACACAGGACATGGAGTACCTTCTATTAAGTCTTTTGCAATTAGCCCTACAATATTAGCCTTATATTCTAATTCTTTATTATTATATTCATTCTTCTTATTATCTACTAAGATAGTTAATTCATTAATAGAGCTTAATTCATTCTTAACAGATTCTTGTTCTTTAAGTATTAAATTATATTTATTTTTAATACTATTTAAATTACTTAATTGATTATTAACTTCTTTAATATCATTTAAGTTATGAACTTGTTTTAATTCAACATCACTATAAGTTTTAATATATTCATTTATTCCATCAGTTAGAAGAGTTAATTCTTCAATCTTAGATTCAAAGGAAGCTTTATTCTCTTTATTTTTTAGTTCATTTATCTTTAATTTATTATCTAAATCTTTATAATTATTATATTGATTTAAATAATTAGATAATGTATCAATAATCTTTTTATTATTTTCTATTTCATTATTTAATTTTTCTATCTTTACGTATGTTTCTTTATTTTCTTCGTTATATAAAGTTAAAGTTTTAGTATTTCGATCTAATTTTTCTAAATAAGCTTGTTTTTCATTTATTTCTACATTTAATAGATTAATATCATTATTAAATGTTTCTTTATTTTTAAGCTCTTCACTTAATTTATTAAAGTCACTAACTAACTTAGATAAATCTTTAAGTTTATCTCTATATTTAATATTAGCCTCTTCTAGTAAAGACTTTTCACTTAAATAAGCTTTAGCTTGTTTAATTTGTGGTTCTAGTTCGGCTAGTTCCTTAGTATTCTTATCAAGTGAGGCTTTCTTTTCATTTAGATTTGTCTCATTTTCTTTATATTTATTATATTTAGTATATGAAACATAAGAATCATCATAGGTATCAATTATTTTCTTTATTGAATCATAATAGTCTTGACTATTCTTAAGTTCATCAAGTTTTGCTTTATGTTCCTTATATGAAGCTAAATGAGCGTTATCGTTAGTACTTCTTGTAAGTTCATTATTTAGATCAATACAAAATTTATTATAACGCTCTTTTTCCTGATTTAACTCACTATATTTAACTTCTAAACATTTAATATCTCTATCTATTAAACTAGATAGGTCTTCAAAATCGTTTAGGCTTGGCTTATCTATAGAAAGTTTTGAGATAAGTGTTTCGTCATCTGTTTGATAGTTTTTTAAGATAGTATCAATTTTAGTATTAGATTCTGAGACCTTTTTTGATTCTTCTGAATACTTTTTAGAAAGTATCATTTTAAAGTTATCAAAGTTATAAGTATTTAAAATAGAGCGGAATAATTCTTTTCTATCTTTAGTTGAAGAGCGAATAAGGTCTGCAAACTTATTTTGACCAATCATTATTGTATTTCTAAATTGATCTTGGTCTAGTTTTATTATTTCTTTTATTTTATTATTACATTCTGTAATTTTAGTATATGTATGACCATCAAGTGTTAATTCACATGATGAATCTTTATGAACTAATGGGTAATTGCCATCCTTATCCCTTTTTTTACTTTGAATATTTTGAGCTGGTTCTCTGTAAACCTCTACTACCTTTCCCTCTTCCTCAAAAGTTAATCTAACATAACATAGTTTGTCATTTTCTGCATAGTGACTTCTAAAGTTTCTATCTCTAGCTTTATCACTTGCCTCACCGAATAGTGCAAATACAATCGCATCAAATATAGTAGTCTTACCTGCACCAGTGTCACCGTCAATTAGAAACAATGAATTAGAAAATTTTTTAAAATCTATTTCTTGTTTATCTTTATAGCTTAAAAAAGCTTGAAATTCTAATCTTATTAATTTCATTATTCTTCCCAAATCTCCTTAATTAATCCCTTTATAATCTCTTTTTGATTATCTGTCATATCTAGATCCATCTTTGATTTATATAAATCAGAAAATAAATCAAACTTAGATACTTCTTCAATGTTTTGATAACTCTCAGTATATGTATAATTATTCTTAATACTTGAATAACTTATATTACATGCATAAGGAAATATAAGTTTTAACTTAGACATTGCGTCTTCTACATAATTATTATCGCTTAGTTTAAAGAATACATAATCATTATTATATTCTACTCTTTTCTTTACCTCATCAAATGAACCTTCAAGCATTACTACATCTCTTAAAGGTTTAAAAGGTATCTCTTCATATTCAAAGATCTCAGAGTCTACAATAGTAAATGTCTTCTTATAACCCGCCTCATCCTTATGATATTTAAGTAGTGCTCCTGGGTAGCGCATATTGCGTCCCACATTACAAGCTTTGTGTATGTGTCCTAACGCTACATAATTAAAATCTTTATATAGGCGAGATGATACAATATCTTCTCCACCAATATATCCGTCCTTATCAACAGATATACTAGTCTCACTACCTGAAGGACGCTCTTTTGTGCTTCCTAATACAGCTTGATGAGATACAATTACATTCTTATTAGATTTATTAATATTCATCTTATCAATAACATACTTAATTGCATCGTCAAGTGTCTCAATTAAGTCTTCGCCAAAAGCATTCTTTACATCATATTTATTAATATATGGTAGTAGATAGAAGTTTACATCTTCTATTACTATAGGTTTTAATGAATCAATAACATTAGTTACAATATGTATTCCGTCATTAACTAAAATTTGAGAGCCAAAATGTAACTTGTCCTCTTGGTCATGATTTCCTGAAATCATTAATACCTTAATCTTATTTTTATGTAACTCTGATAAGAAATAATCAAGTAAGTTAGTAGCACTAACACTAGGATTTTTAGAATCATAGATATCTCCTGCAATAACTACTAGATTAATTGAGCGAGTTTTACATAAATTAACTACAAAGTCGAGTGCATCTTTTTGCACATCGTCAAGCGAATAATCACCAATTTTTTTACCGAGGTGAAGGTCGGCTAAATGAATAAATTTCATGTGTCAAAATCCCCCTTACAAATATTATATATCACATAAATAGATGCAAAAAAAGAGGAAAATTTATTATTTTCACACATTTTTATCTATCAGCTAAAATTGATAAGTTAGGGTCATTTTTATTTAAAATTTTATCAAAATATGTGTTCTAAATATGATGGTAGAGATCTTAAATTTTCTTGACAATAACAATCTTTTTATACACTCTATAATCACTAGAATTTTTAAAATAGTTTATAAATAAAATTAAAAAAAGATAGAACTTTAAAAAATTCTATCTAAAATATGGATTATATTGTTTTTCAAATTTTATACTAGTTTCTGATCCATGTCCTGGATAAACTCTAACATCATCATTTAATCTCTTTAATTTATCTAGTGACTTATTTAAATCAATAGTTGAACCGGTAGGAAAATCAGTTCTACCGATTGAACATTGAAATAAAGTGTCTCCTGAAAACAAATATTTATTATCAACTAAATAACATACACTGCCTCTAGTGTGACCTGGAGTTGATATTACTTCTATATTATGCCCAAGTAAATTAATAGTACCTTCTTCAAGTATATGAACTTCAAGATCACTTATATTAAAAGGCATATGTTTATTAAAATATGAATATAGGCTTAATTCAGGACTACTTAAAAAGTCTTGTTCATCCTTATATATATAAATAGGTACATTTAAAAAGTACTTTAATCCGTCTATATGATCCATATGACCATGAGTAAGTAATATAGCTTTTATATTGTATTGATTTAATTCTGTCATATACTCACCCAATCCCTCACCTGGGTCAACTAATATTGCGTCAAGGTTATTGCTATCTATTAGATAAGTATTTTCAAAAAAATCTCCATTAGTAAATACTTTCATATAATCCTCCTAAAATAAAGAAAAAAAGCTTTTTTCAAAGCTTATTTCTTTTCTCTGTGTAAAGTTGATTTTTTGCAAGATGGGCAATACTTCTTGAACTCAATTCTTTCAGGATTAAGTTTCTTGTTCTTATCTGTATGATAATTTTGTTGACCACATTCAGTGCATACTAATGTTACTAAATCACGCATAATTTCACCATCCTTGCTTACAATTGTAAATTAATGCTAGACTATTATATCAAATATAAATAATCTTTACAAGTCTAATAACCATAAATATTATAACCATTTTTTTCTTTTTTTCAATACTTTTTAAAAAATAAACATATCTTGTGTTTTTAAAATTAGTTAAATAATGTATAATTAGTTTGGTGATAATATGTTTGAAAGAGAAAATACAAAAACTGTAAAGTTAAAAAACTTAGAACTTGGTGGTAATTCACATATTTATATTCAATCTATGTGTAATACTAAAACTAAAGATATTTTAGCTACAGTTAATCAAATTAAAGAACTTGAAAGTGCTGGCTGTGAAATAATTAGAGTTGCAGTTTTAGATAAAGAGGATGCTTATGCAATAGCTGATATTGTAAAAGAGATCAATATTCCACTTGTTGCGGATATCCATTTTGATCCTGAACTTGCAATCATAGCTATTAAACAAGGAGTTAATGCAATTAGACTTAATCCAGGTAATATTAGAAATGAAGAAAAGATTAAGGAAATTGTAGAATTAGCTAAAGAGCACTCTATTCCTATTCGTATTGGAGTTAATGGTGGATCGCTTCCTAAGGGAACTACATTAAATGCAGAGTCTATGGTTGACGCTGCAATGCATCATGTTAAAATATTAGAAAACTTAGGATTCTATGATATTGTAATTTCACTTAAAGCTTCTAATATTAAATTAAGTAAAGAAGTTTATGAACTTGCAAGTAAAACTTTCCCATATCCTTTACACGTTGGTATAACTGAGGCTGGTACTGCATTTAGTGGTTTAATTAAATCTGCAATGGGTATTGAACAAATACTATCTTTAGGTATTGGTAATACTATTAGAGTATCTCTAACTGATGAACCAATTTTAGAGGTAAGAGCCGCAAAGGAAATTCTAAATAATTTAGGTTTAATTAAGAATGTTCCATACTTTACTTCTTGTCCTACTTGTGGAAGAACTCAATATAATATGATTCCTATCGCAAAAGAGATTGAAAATTATTTATATACAGTAAATAAAGATATTAAAGTGGCAGTTATGGGATGTGCTGTAAATGGTCCTGGTGAGGCTAGAGAAGCTGATTTAGGAGTAGCAGGTGGAATAGGGGAGGCTATTCTATTTAAAAAGGGTGAGGTTATTAGAAAGATTGATGAAAAAGATATCATCAAAGAACTAAAGGCTGAAATAGATAAATTCTAACTAA
>CAVGEZ010000059.1:0-8919 GCA_963628445.1 uncultured Eubacteriales bacterium | reverse complement strand
ATTGCTCCAATCGACTTTGAGCAAGCTCAACACTAGGATACCTAGATGACGTTTTATGCTGTGGCTTTTACTGCAAGACAATATACCTAAAAGTAGATTTGCTTACATTTTTTACCATTTATAAGGAGGACAATAAACTGATTACACAAACTAGAAATGAAATAATGAATCAAATGAATATTCTTAAAACTCAAGGCTTCTCTTCATACGCTAAATACGTTGAAGAGAGAACTAAACAGAAAGAAGAATGTTTATCTAAAAGAGAATATTACAAACTAAGAAAACAAGAAAAAGAGGAATTAAAGAAGCTTCCTATTCCTTGTGAGGTCAAATATGCATATGACCCTAACAACGTTCCTGATGAGGTTAAGAATATGATCACATATGCATCAGAACTTGGCTTACTCGTTAAGGTCAAAGATGCAGGAATTATTGATGAAAAAGAATTTGTTAACATCAAGAAAAGAATTCAAAAATCTCACAAGATTTCAAGCGACATAAGCTTAAATTAGACACATCCATGGTATAATCGAGATAGGATTGGATTGTGTCTGGTAAATAGGAGGTTAATAAATAATGCCAGATATAAAAATCATTAAGGCTAGCGCCAAACTTAACGAAAGAGGAAAAGAAAAGAACGCTCAGTTAAGAGTCGCAGCCTATTGTAGAGTTTCAACTGATGATGAGGAACAAATATCCTCATATAACTCTCAGATGCAATACTACAATGAACTAATAAACAAAAATCCTGAATGGAAGATGGTCGGTATTTATGCTGATAAAGCGATTACTGGAACATCAACCGAAAAAAGAGCTGATTTCATGAGGATGATCAACGATTGCCAAAACGGCGATATTGATATGGTAATCACGAAATCGATCTCACGTTTTGCAAGAAACACAGTAGACACACTTCACTATGTAAGACTCCTAAAAGAGAAAGGCGTTGCGATCTTCTTTGAAGAAGAACATATCAACACCCTCTCAATGGACGGAGAACTCATGCTAACGGTCCTTTCAAGCGTTGCTCAACAAGAAGTCCATAACACTTCTGCACATGTCAAAAAAGGCCTTAGAATGAGAATGCAAAGAGGTGAACTTGTTGGATTCCAAGGCTGTCTTGGCTTTGACTACCACAAGGAAGATAAATCCTTAAGCATCAACGAAGAAGAGGCTAAAGTCGTTAGAAGAATCTTCGATAGGTATCTTGATGGCGTTGGTTGCACAATCATCGCAAAAGAACTCACAGATGACAAGGTGAAATCAAAACGCGGTCAAACCAAGTGGACTGAAGGGACGATAAGAACAATTCTTAGAAATGAGAAATACGCAGGTGATCTATTACTCGGTAAGACTTTCACGCTTGACCCGATTTCGAAAAGGAGACTTAAGAATTTAGGTGAGGTTGATAAGTACTACATCGAAAATCACCACGAAGCTATTGTTCCTAAGGAGGACTTCTTACAGGTTCAAGCCCTGCTTGATGCTAGAGGAACGCCTAAAAGATCGGTGGGAGGCAGAAGACAATGTAAGGTCGGTGGAATTTATACTTTCTCAAGTAAAATCAAATGCGGATTCTGTGAAAATACTTACGTAAGAAAAGTCGATCACAGAGTTAAAGGACGCGAACATGTCAAATGGGAATGTATGGAATTCGCTAGAAATGGAAAAAGAGCCTGCTCTCTTTCTAAACCGATTCCTAATGAGGTCTTAGAGAGTGCATTCGTTACAGTCTACAATCTTCTATGTGGAGACCTTAAAACATCATTTAAAGCAGTATACGACGAGATTGAAAAAGAGTTTGACTTAGACAAGATCTCTAAAGAAATTGAAAAGAAAGAAAATGATTTAGAGAAGCTTAAAGCAAAGAAAGCCAAACTCATCGATCTTAAGCTTGCTGATTCGCTTGATGATACATCGTATAAAGAATCATTTGAAGATGTGTGCCAAAAGATCGAGAAAACTAAAAATGATATCACTGCTCTTAACGAGGAAAACGTTAAAATCAAAGACAAGAAATTAAACCTTGAGAAAGCCAAAACCATCCTTGAAAACGGAGGACCACTTGAACACTTCGACAAGTTCGTATTTGACTCAATATGCGAGAAGATCATCGTTGGTGATAAGGAAGATCCATACAAGCTAAAATTCATCCTTAAAACCAAAGATGTCTTCAAATTAAGCGCTGCAGATTACTTGTTAAAAATTGGAAATCCCTCAAATCTTGAGAAAATGAAACCAATAGATGACAAAATACTGATAGAGGGTACTAATAAAATCGAGGAAAATGCATGTTGAGACAATAACCCTTCTAGAAATCAAAAAATAGCCCTTACGTAAGGCAAAAATGATATAGTCATGGCGTATTAAAAAACGGTCAAAATTTGAGTAATTTTGATCGTTTTTTTATGGATTTAAATCAAAAATAATTGCAATGGGTTGTATGGGGGAACATATGGAATATAAAGCAATTTGATGGAGGTTATATAATGACTAAAAATAAAAGAAATGAACTAATTAAACAATTTGAAATATTAAAAAATGATGGGGTTGGATGTTATTTAAAATATATTGAGACGGTTAAAGAAGAGCAAAAAAAATCATTAACAAAAAGACAATATTATGAATGGCTTCACGAAGAAAATGAAAAGTTACTTATGATGCCTTATACAATAAATATCGTTCATCATTATGATTTAGATAATGTGCCTAATGAAGTTATTGATGCGATTAGATATGCATCCGATATAGGAACTCTTGTTAAAGTAAAACAAGCTGGACTTATTAATGATGATCAATTCAAAAGGATTAAAAAGAGAATTCAAAAATTATATAATATAACAACAGACTTGGAACACTATATTAAAGAAACGGAGGAAAATTAAAAATGTCAGATATAAAATTAATTAAGGCTACAACCAAACTTGGTAATAGAAATAAAGATAAGAATTCTAAACTTAGAGTTGCGGCCTATGCAAGAGTATCCACTGATGATGTAGAACAAATAAATTCATATAATTCTCAACTTCAATACTACAATGAATTAATCAATAAGAATAAAGAATGGAAGATGGTAGGTATATACGCTGATAAAGCTATAACAGGTACATCTACAGACAAAAGAGTTGATTTCATGCGTATGATAAATGATGCTCTAAATGGCGATATCGATATGATTATCACTAAATCAATATCGCGCTTTGCAAGAAACACTGTAGATACACTTCACTACGTTAGACTCTTAAAAGAAAAAGGTGTTGCTATATTCTTTGAAGAAGAACATATAAACACCCTTTCTATGGACGGAGAGCTCATGTTAACTGTGTTATCATCAGTTGCTCAACAAGAAGTCCATAACACCTCAGAACACGTTAAAAAAGGCTTAAAGATGAAAATGCAAAGAGGTGAACTTATTGGTTATAACGGATGTCTTGGATACGATTATCATCCAGATAACAAATCTATTACTATAAATGAAGAAGAAGCTAAAATTGTTAAATTTATCTTTGATAGATATCTAGAAGGAATAGGATGTTCTTTTAATTGCTAAAGAATGTACAAGTTTAGGATATAAAACAAAGAAAGGTAATACTAGCTGGTATGAGGCAGGAATAAGAGGAATACTAAGAAATGAAAAATATGTAGGAGATTGCCTTCAAGGAAAGACTTTCACGTTTGACCCCATCTCCAAAAGAAGACTAAGAAACTTCGGAGAAGAAGATAAGTTTTATATGGAAAACCATCATGAAGGAATAATCTCAAAAGAAGACTTCATGAAAGTTCAAACAATACTAGATAATAGAGGAACTCCTAAACGTCAAATTAATGGTAAAAGACAAGAAGCGCTATCTAGAAAATATGCTTTCTCATGCATTACTAAATGTGGTTGTTGTGGAGGAACATATACTAGAAGACATTGGCATGGTGGCAAAAGCTACGACAAAGTAGTTTGGCAATGCGCTAATAACACTAAAGGTGGCAAGAAAGAATGTCCTAATGCTAAAGGAATAGAAGAGACTGCTTTAGAAAGAGCGTTTCTAACAGCTTATAATATAGTATGTTCTGATTTAAAATCTTCAAGTAAAAGAGTGTATTATGAAATTAAGAAAGAATTTAAATTAGATTATGATGCTAAAGAAATCACAAATATACAGGAAAACCAAACAAATTTAGATAAAATAAAGGCTGTATTAGAAAGTGATGATGGACTTTCTGGTTTTGATAAATCTGTCCTTGAATCTATATGTGAGAAAATTATTATAGGAAATGAAACTGATCCATATGTTATTAAGTTTATATTCAAGACCAAAGACAAGATTTATTTAGATGCCAAAGAATATATAATGAAAATTAAAGCAGAATTAAAAAATTGCAAGGAATATAAATTTTAAGATTAAATTATATGAGGAGAATAAAAATTATGAAATATGAATATAAAGTTTTAAGAGAAACAGAAATCGATAATTTAGAGGTGGAATTCAATAGCTATGCTGAAGATGGATATAGAGTTATATCTATTGTTTGGGATAATGATGAATCTTGCTTTGTTATTACTTTAGAAAGAAAAATAAGTAATTAATATACTTACGCTGATGAAGGGTGATAAGGGAATCAAGGTTCTTAAAATACTCACCAATATTTGTTTGTTCTTCTTTACAAGGTAATGGAACTTCAATTTCCATAACTTTTGCTTTAGAAATGTTAAATCTAGATATTCCTTGTGCCAAAATAGGAATAAATTATAAAAAAAGATATGAAAGAGAAAGGTGAAAATTATGGAATTTGATTATTTAAAATTAGCAAATATTATTAAAACAAGAAGAAATGAGAAAGGTATTTCAACAAGAAAACTTGCTAAAAAAATTGGTATAAGTCACGCAGAAATATCAAGGTTTGAAAATGGATTAAAGCCAAGTTTTTACTTCATTCCATTTATTAAAATGTGTCACGAATTAGAATTAGATGTTGAAGATTTACTAATTGAGGTATGTCTTTTAGATGAAATTGTTGATAAAAAATATGAGGTAAAAGTTACAAATATTGATGAAGATTATTTTGAAATTGAGGCAAAAAATGAAAAGGAAGCAGCAATAATTGTAGCAAAATTTATAATAGAAAATGAAATTATTGATATAGATTCATCTATACCAATTAAGTTTGAAGTTGATGAATTAGAAGAAGAAATAGAAAAAGATTTTGAGGAAGATGATGATGAAATAGACGTAGACTCTTTTATGAAAATGCAATGTAAAAATTGCGAATATTATTGTCCTTATTGTGATGAATGTACCTTTGGGGAGTAAAACTTATGTCTAGCTAGCACTGAATTTATACTCCCGTATAAATTCGCTTGTGGGGAAATCCCCAATCCCCTTGCTAGACAAAACTGTATATTGAAGAAAGGAAAGTGATAGAAATGAGTGAATTATTATTTTTTGTTTTAGGGTTCATCATAGGAGGTCTTGCAATGACCACCTTGATGTGTTGCTTACAAGTAAATCGTGTAAGTGAACTGGAAAGACAAATATTATTAAGAGATAATGAACACGAAGAAGATCCGGAGGTTGTTAAATGCGAAGTCGTAGAATAAAAAAACAAATATGGCTTAATGATGAAGAAGAATATATTATGAAGTGTAAGTCACAAGCAGTTGGTATGAATGCCTCGGATTATATTAGAAATCTTATTGTAGGTTATAAACCAAAAGAGAAACCGTCAGAACAATTTTATGAAGAAATAAAAAATATTCGCAACATTGGAAATAATATAAATCAGATAGCCAGAATTGCAAATGCAAAAGGTGTGATAGATGTACCTCATTTAGAGAAAGAAATTGATAAATTAGATGAGTTTATTATTGATATGAAAAACAAATATTTAAGACCAGATAAAGATGAATGAATTTTGTCTGAATTATGGTAAAAAAATAAATTAAAAGATATAATTATTACCGTTGGGAGAGGGTAGTAATGTTATCAAACTTAGAGTGTTCAATATTAAAAGAATTAGATAGACAAAATATAAAATCAGATGTTATTTCAGTAGTAATGAATAGACTAGATACTAATGATAAGAAAAATGATTTTCTTTCGTTTATGATTGATAACAGAAATGTCCTTATATCTTTAAAAGATATTTTTAGTGAATTAAATCTAATCACTAAATAGTGATTTAAAAGTGAGGTGCAATGTGAATATAGAAATAAAGAAGTCTAAAAAGGAAAATATTCAAGATAATCTTCTAAAATTAAATAATAAGAATCATAATCAAAATGTAACTGTTCAAAAATTATGTTTGGAATGTCATATTGCAAGAACAACTTTTTATAGTTATTATGACAATATTGATGATGTTTTAAAAGATATTGAAGATAAATATATAATTGAAATAATTAAAGTAACAAAAAATATAGTTGATGCCACTTGTGCATATGTCAATAGATAATTGACCCTCCAAATTAATTCGAAACTGACCCACCCTATAAGCTTATTTACTTAACCATTCCTTTGTTTCTTTAAGCCTATAAGATTCCCCCTTAATATTAATAACATGAGCACGACATGTTAATCTATCAACCATAGCTGATGTAAGAACAGGGTCGCTAAATATTTCCTGCCATCTATTGAATGCAAGATTAGTTGTGATAACAATTGATTTTGTATCATTTCTTAATGATAATAAATTAAATAGTAATTCACTACCTTGTTTGTCAAATGTTATATAGCCTAATTCATCAAGAATGACCAAATCATAATTGATGAATTTTTTCTTATAGGCTGTTAATTGATTAAGAGTCATAGATTCTTTCAATTCTGTTATCAAATTTGGTACTGTAATGTATAGAACATTCTTTCCACTCATACAAGCTTTTACGCCTAAAGAAATTGCAATGTGGGTCTTACCGACGCCTGGATTTCCAACTAGAATCACGTTTTGCCCAAACTCTAAGAAATTTAAGCTTTGTAGCTCTTTAATCTTATTTGCAATTTCCAATGAAAATGCCTCGTATTTTAAATTCTCAAAATATTTCAAGTATGGGAATTTAGCTCTTTTTATTCTATTATTAATTCCATTTTGATTTCTTAAATCTATTTCCCCTTTAAGTACATATTCTAAGAAATCTTCATAACTGAACTGATTGTTCATAGACTCAGTTATTGCTTCCAAATAATAATTTTTGATATATGGAAGATGTAATTTATTTGCATAGTCTAATATTTCACTCATTCTATTCTCCTTGTCCAAATATATTAGATATATCATTCAATTGATTACTTGATACTTCCTCAATTGAGGCTGTATTTTCATCCGATTTTAATTCTTTGCCGAATAAAAATTCTATGAATTTCTTAGGATCTATGCTATAATCTTCATAGAAAGCTTTTCGAATGGCTTCAGGAGCTTGTTTTAAAGCGGCTGAGTGCTTTATAGCTCCAGGTTTTGAGATGAATGTATTGAGATAGTGCATAATATCAATACAATACTTCTTAAAACCTTTTTCTTTTTTGTGTTTAGCTACTTCAAGAGAATTATTATAAATAATAATATTATCCTTAAAAATATGTGCTGTAAGGTGTTTACCAACATATTTATCAGGAACAGAGTAAAAATTGTTTTCAATTGACACTGTTGAATAAGAATTTACCTTTACATTTACGCATTTACATATTACATAATCTTGTATAGGTTTACGCAAAAGATGCTTTTTCTCTTCCTGCCATTTGTCATCACTGGCTTTATTATGTTCTTCAAGCTTTTGATTAAAGTATTTGAAGAATTCCTCTTCAGAGTTAAATTTATAAGTCAAAGAGAAGAACTCCCTTCTTATTACTTTTCCTGAACTTTCAACGTGTCCTTTCTCATTACCACTTCTAGGGTTACATGTGACAATATTAAATCCATAATAATTAGATAATTGCATTATTTCATCAGTATACTGCTTTTCACCTTTTAAAATGAAACGCTTAACAACTGTTGACATATTATCAAATACCATCTCTTTAAAAACACCATTCGCATGGCTGAAAAATTGAACTAAACTATCCATGACTGTTTGCTTTGTTTCATCTTTATATAGTAGAGCGTATATATGATTGCTAGCAGGCACAGAAATTGTAGCTTCGTGATATGTTTCAACATTACCGCCAATAGAAACTTTAATTTGATGAAAATCATATTCAGCACGCTCTCCATATTCATATTCTTGTCTTATAAAACATTCTTTATGAGAGTCCAAATATTTATTGTAATAAATTCTTACACTAGATTCGCTTATGTTATGACCCTGTAATATTAATGTTTTATGAATCGTTTTTGCAGTTAATGTTTGTTTGTTGTTTCCTAAAAGTTTATCTCTTTCTTCACTAATTTTAATTATGTCCATAAATGCTTTTTCAACATCAGGATTAAACTTTGTTTTTTTAGTGGTGCGTGATTTTCGTTTAGGTGCTTTTGATATTTCATTTTGTATGATAACTATTTGATCCTCTTCAGTAGTAGTCTCAAGCAGTTTCATATTCTTATCAAACTCTCTCACATAGGTTCTTACTGTATTTCTTGATATATTCATTGATTTTGCAATTGACCTAATACTCTCCTTTCTACGATACCTATTTAAAATTTCATTTTTGTCTAAAATACAAATCATCCCTTTCACCTTCCTTATCTTATGGGATAAGGATATTTTAACATGAATGATAATCAAACATAATAGGTGGGTCAATTTCGAATTGCGTTTTGACCTTTAAGTGGGTCAGTTATATTTTACTATAAGCAACTGGTGTATGTTGGAATCAGGTGGTATGTAAAGGGTTGGCAGGAGGTTAGAGGAATGATTTAAAAGATACTTATCCAACATGTCGATGAGTATTCTGACACAAAGTCAAAATATATATTGACAACGTGTCAGAATGGTGCTAA
>CAVGEZ010000058.1:0-9210 GCA_963628445.1 uncultured Eubacteriales bacterium | reverse complement strand
AATAAAAAGGCATAAAGTATTGATTAATTCGTATAGAACAATCTATATACTTTATGCCTTTTATTATGTATTGATTTATTAATTTCAGATTACTCAATATTAATATTTAATATTTTATTTACAAACTTAACTGCTCCATCATGATTGTTATCAAATTCAGATATATATTTTGCAACACTTTTAGCTTCATCCTCACCATTAACCATTGCACAAGAATCACATGGAAGTTTAAGTAAATTTACATCCTTAATACTGTCCCCTACCGCAATCAAGTCTTTCATAGTGTGGTTAGTATGCATCATAAGTTCTAAAGTTGCATAAGCCTTGTTAACATTTTTAATATTCATATAATATAGTGCATGAGTTTGATCTTTACCTAAGGTGGTAAGTTCGATATAGTCACTATATTTTTTCATATTATTTAAGAATGTATCGTCTTGAGCTTTATCAATAACCATAAAAATCATATTAGGATATATTAAATCCATATTTAAGAAATCATTAGAATGTATTATAGTGTTAGAAGTAATACCATATAAAGGAGTTAAAATATCGAGTCTTTTATGAATGAATAGGTTAGTTTTATAATGATAGAATGCAGAAAGAATGTAGTCATTGTTTTCTTTAAAGATATCTAGTAATGTGTTTAGATCAATAGACATTACTATGTCTTTTTGTGTATCACTATAAAAATATAATTCAGAACCACCCTCACAAATAATAGGAGAAGTTAGACCTAACTCTTTATGAAGACTATTCATTTCTCCATAATTTTTTTGGCTTGCTAAAACAACCATATGACCTTCTGATTCATAATAGTTTAAGCATTTCTTTGAATAATCGCTTACCTTAGACTCATTATTTAAAAGAGTACCATCTAAATCTAATACTATAATTTTTGACATAACATTCTCCTATATTGCAATATTTTAATCATTATAACAATTATTTAATTCTTTTTAAATTGTTTTTTATATGTTTTTCTTTAAAATAGGCACAAACTTCGAAAATTCTTTCTTTTTTAATTTCAAACTTTATTATATAATTATATAAAGGTGGGTACTTATGGAAATGACATTGGCTATTCAATTTAATTTTTCAATTTTAATAAGCTTCTTACTTGGTATAGTACTTGGTGTAATTATTGCTGTACTTATTTATTTAATATTAGTTCTTTCTACAATGAACAAGAATAAAAAAGTATTTAAGCCTCAAGTGGAAAATGTTGATTCAAACGAGATCATTGCACTTATTGAAGAAGCTAAAAAAGAATTTAAAGATGAACGTTTGCGTTCTGATACACCATATGTTAGTTATGCAATTGATATATCAAAGAAGATGATTTATGAAATAGCTCATAAATTTTATCCTAAATCTAAAAGACCTTTATTTGAAATATCAATAGATGAAGCTTTCATGTTATTTAATTATATTTCTCACCGTCTTGATGAATTACTAGATCATAAAGGCTTAAGATTCTTAAAAAAGTTTAAAATATCATTTATTATTGGATTATATGATGTAAAAGAAGATTTAAATGAAAATGATATTATTAAAGCTACTAAGAAATATAAACTTAAAAATGCATTTAATGCAGCTAAGAATGCCCTAAATATTATTAATCCGGTTTATTGGATTAGAAAATATGTTACTAGTAAGGCTATCAATATTATCTTAAAGAAGTTATGTGTAGTAATGATATCTGTAGCTGGTGAAGAAACTTACAAGATATATTCTAAATCTATATATAATATTGATGATGAAATTGATACTGGTGTAGATGATTTGATTGATGATTTAGATGAAACTGTTAAGAAGAGTGAAGAAGATTTTGATAAAAATAATGACGTATTAATGTTAGAAAATAAGAGTAAAGATACTGATGTTAATACAAAACCAAAATCTAAAGTAAAAAATATATTAAATATATTTAAAAGAAAGAAGGATAAGTAATTATGTTTGGAAAAAAGAAAAAAGAAGTTAACGTAGTAAGTACTGATAAGCTTAAAAATTTTAAAATTCCTCAAATAGCTTCTCCTTATAAGGGAGTTAGAGTAGAAAAAACTCCTTTTGAAAAATCTATCTTTGTTTCTCCTTCTATGGGTACAGGTATCAATGATAAACCAACTTATGATGATGTATCTAATATGATTGGAGATACTGATAAAAAGCTTGAAAACTTTAGAACTGATAAAGATAAAAAGTTTACTAAGGAACAAATATATGCTCAAAACGGTACTTTATATCCTGAATTTGATCAATTAAGTAATAAAAAGATTGAAGAAATTTATGGTGAGAAGATTGCAATCCATAAAGATGTAGAAATTAAAGTTGAAGAGAAGAAGGAAGAAAATCCTATTGCCTTTGAATTTGTTGAGGAAAAAGATTCTCTAAAAGAACCACAAGAAGAAATTAATAGCGAGGTTAATGAAGGATTTAACTTTGCTGAAGACAATTCTTCAATATTCAGAAAATTTAGTGAAGAAGAAAAACGCGAAATTTCTCAAAATAGTGGTGACTTTTTTATGGGAAATAATGTAGATAGTACTAAGATTTCTAATAAGAGAAGAGTTAGCGATGAATCTATTTTTGATGATCCTAAGTTTAATAAGCCTGAACCAGTTGTAAAGCCAGAACCAATCGAACCTATAGAGCCTAAAGTTTATAGAGAAGAGGCAAAGGTTGAACCTAAAGTTATGCATACTGATGCTATAAAGCCAGTAGAGGTTAAACAAGATAATTTCTTTGACTCTAAGGAAGAAAAAGAAGATACACAAGTATCATATGAAGAAATGCCTTCATTTGATGATTTAGATGGAAATACTTCAAGCCTTGTAATTGATAAATATAAAGATTATAAGCTACCTCCGTTATCGTTACTATCTAGAAATGATAATGAGGAAGAAGAAAAACCAGAGTGGCTTGAAGAAAAAGCTCAAATTATTAATGAAACATTAGAAGGATTTAATGTTGATGGTGAAGTTGTAAATTCAGTATGTGGACCTACATTTACTCGTTATGAGGTCAAACTTGCAGTAGGTGTTAATGTAAACAAGATTTTAAGTATTGAAAACAACTTACAAATGAGTCTTGGAGTTAAATCTATTCGTATTCAAGCTCCTATTCCAGGTAAGACTACAATTGGTATCGAAGTTCCAAATCCTACAAGAAGAACTGTATTATTTGGTGATATTATGACTGAGGAATTAGTTAATGATAATAAACCATTAAATGTTCCTCTTGGTAAAGATATTGATGGTAATGTAATTTGTTCAAATATTGCAAAATGGCCTCATGGTCTTATTGCCGGTGGTACAGGTAGTGGTAAATCAGTATGTATCAATACTATTATTGCTTCATTAATTCTTAAGAATAAACCTAATGAATTAAAGTTCATTATGATTGACCCTAAGTATGTTGAATTATGTATGTATGATAAATTACCTCATATGGCTATGCCAGTTATTCAAGATATGAAAGTTGCATCAGCTGCACTTAAATGGGCAGTAGATGAAATGAATAGAAGATATACTTTATTCTCTACTTCTAATAAGAGAGATATTCAAAGTTATAATGAGAAAGCAAATGAAGATCCTACTATGCAAAAATTATGCTATATCGTAATTATTATTGATGAGCTTGCAGAATTAATGTTAACTGTAGGTGCTGAGGTTGAGGATTCTATTCAAAGTATTACCCAAAAAGCTCGTGCTGCAGGTATTCACTTAATTGTTGCAACTCAACGTCCTGACAAAGATTCTATTAAGGGTACAATCAAGGCTAATATTGGTACACGTTTAGCATTTAGAGTATCTGGTCAAGTTAACTCTCAAATCATTCTAGGTGAAACAGGAGCTGAAGCCTTACTAGGAAATGGTGATATGATTTTAAAAGATAGTAGTGATGTATCAAACCGTGTTCAAGGTTCATATATTCCTGATTCTGAACTTGAATCTATTCTTGACTTTATCTTTGATGAGGCAATGCCTGATTATCAAATCACTTTAGCTGAATTAAAAGAAAACAATGGTGAGAGTACAACTTTTGCAAGAAATTCTGGATGTGATGAAGATCCTAAAATTATTTATGAAGTTGCAAAACTATGTATTGAAACTCAAAGCTGTTCTATCAATTCAATAACTCAAGAATTCTCTTTTGGTTGGAATAGAGCTAAAGATATAGTTACAGAGTTAGAGAAACGTAAGATTGTTTCTGAAATGATTGGAAATAAACGTAGAATTTTAATTAATTTAAACCAATTAAATGATATGTTTGAAAGGAATGAGTAATTAATGAAAAAAGATATTAATAAAAGTGAAAAGAATTTAAAAAAATTATTGATACAAAGTCCTATTATTATATTAATATTAGTAATAATATTAGTTATAAACTTACTTAACAGTAATGTTAGTACTAAACTAGGCTTTGTTTCAAAAAATCAATTCTCATATGTTTTAATAATTTTCATAATTCTTAATATCTTTTGTTTAATTACTTTTCTTATCTTAAAATATAAAAACAAATTAATAAGTTGTTATAAATATTTGTATAAAATATTTGATTATACTGAATTTATAACTTTTGTGTTCAGTACACTATTATTTATATTTATCTATCTTGCAAGCCCAACAACTGTTTCTGGTGCTTCAATGAATAATACCCTTGCAAGTGATGATAAAATATTTGTCTACACTATGTTTTACAAGCCGAAAGTAGATGATATCGTAATAATAGATGTAAATGAACATTATACAACACTTAGTGAATCTTATTATGTAAAAAGAGTGGTAGCTAAAGAAGGCGATATAATTCGTTATGATTTAACTAATTTAAGTTATGGATCTCTTTATGTAAATGATACTTTAGTAGATAGTTATATCACGTATTCAGAATATCTCACACTACTTACAGATAAATATACAAATACATGTTATATAGATTTAACTAAAGTTAACCAAACAGTACCAATTGGTTTTTCTATAGTACTTGGAGATAACAGACAAAATTCTAAAGATTCTCGTGCTATTGGTTTAATACACAATAGTGATATTATAGGTAAAGCCTATTTTAGATATTATTCATCTACTTTAGGCATAGGAATTATAAATAAAAACATTAAATATTAGTAAAGGAGATAATTATGGCTCAATTTCAATGGTATCCAGGACATATGGTAAAAGCCCAAAGAGAACTTCAAGAAGTATTGCCTCTAGTTGATATTGTTATCGAACTAAGAGATGCAAGAATACCGAACTCTTCAAGTAATCCTGTAATTGATACATTAATTAAAGATAAAAAAAGATTAATTTTATTAAATAAGTCTGATTTAGCAGATAAGAAAATTACTCAAAAATGGATTAAGCAATTAACTAGTCAAAATACAAATGTACTTGATATAGATTGTATGACTGGACTTAATATTAATAAAATTATTCCTACTATTAAAACTATATTAAAAGATAAATTAGCTCAATATGAAGCTAAGGGTTTAGTAAATAAAACTTTAAGAGCTACTATTGTAGGTATTCCTAATGTAGGTAAATCTACATTTATAAATAAGATGACAGGTAAAAAGGTATCTGTTGTAGGAGATAAACCAGGTGTTACTAAACACTTAACATGGTTTAAGGCAAGCGATGATTTACAAATTCTAGATACTCCAGGTATCTTATGGCCTAAGTTTGAAAGCGAAGAAGTTGGTATTAAGTTATCTATTTGTCAAGGTATTAAAGATGAGATAGTTGATAGATATAAGATGTGTGTATATGCGCTTATGTATTTAGCTAGTCATTATCCTAATAAATTATTAGAGCGTTATTCTCTAGAAGAACTTGATACAACTGATGAAGGTATTCATTTAATTGAAAGTATTGCAAGAAAAAGAGGATTTATCTCTAAGGGCGCAAGAATTGATTACGAAAGAACTATTGTTTATGTATTAAATGATATTAGAAGTAATAAGTTAGGAGCTATTAGCTTTGAAGAACCAAGTGAAGAAAACTGTTAATTTATATCAATATGAAGAGGAATTAGAGGATAGGGGATACAAATATGTAGCTGGAGTAGACGAGGTCGGTAGAGGACCTTTAGCTGGACCAGTTGTAGTAGCTGCAGTAATTTTACCTCAAAATACGAGAATTAAAGGTATTAATGATTCTAAGAAATTATCTTTAAAGAAACGTGAAGAATTGTATAAGCAAATTATGAAAGAAGCTGTATCTGTTTCTATTGCGTATGTATATGAGGACGTAATTGATGAGATTAATATCTATGAGGCTACAAAGCGTGGTATGCTTGAGGCGATAATGAAGCTTGATGTAAAACCTGATCACGTACTAATTGATGCAATGCCACTTCATGAACTTGAAATTGAACATACATCAATTATTCATGGAGATGCTTTATCAGCCTCAATTGGTGCTGCATCTATAGTTGCTAAAGTTACAAGAGATCATTATATGGAAAAGATGGATTTTAAATATCCTAATTACGGATTTGCCCGTCACAAAGGATATTGTACAAAAGTACATCTAGAAGCCTTAGAGAAATATGGTCCTTGTGAAATACATAGAAAAAGCTTTGCGCCTGTCGCAAAATATTACAATAAACAAATAGCTTTCGATTTTAAAAAAGAAGAAAAATAATCTATATTATATATAATATAGGCCAAATAGTGCCTATATTTTTTCTTGACTTTAAATGTTGTTTGTTTTATATTTTTATATGAATTTGGAGGTATTTTATGGAAGAAAACATTGTAATTGTAGAATCCCCATCTAAAGCACATACTATTGAATCTTATTTAGGTGATAATTATAAGGTTGTCGCAAGTGTTGGTCATATTCGTGATTTATCTAATAGAGGTAAAGGCGGACTAGGTATTGACATTGATAATAATTTTAAACCTGATTATAAAATTATTGAAGGTAAAGAAAAACTTGTTAAGGATTTAAAGAAACTTATTAAGGGTAAGAAAGTTTATCTTGCAACCGACCCTGATAGAGAAGGAGAAGCTATTAGCTTCCATTTAAAAGATGTATTAGGTCTTAAGGATAGCGAATATTCTCGTGTAGAATTCCATGAAATTACTAAATCTAGTGTTTTAAAGGCTTTTGATAACTTGCGTGATATTGATATGAATCTAGTTTCAAGCCAAGAAACAAGAAGAATCATTGATAGAATCATTGGTTTTAAGGTTTCAACTTTACTTAGAAGTAAGATTAAGAGCCAATCAGCAGGAAGAGTTCAATCTGTTGCGTTAAAACTTATTGTTGACTTAGAAAAAGAAATAAATGCTTTCGTAAGTGAGGCATATTACGAACTTGAAGCTCATAAAGATGAATTAGTATTAAAGTTTGTTTCTTATAAAGGTAATAAGGATACTATTAAAGATAAGGCTCATGCTGATGAGATCATTAATTCTTTATCTGATATATTTAAAGTAGACTCTAATGTAGTAAAAGAAGTTAAGAGAATCTCTAAACCAGCTTATACTACATCAACTATGCAACAAGATGCATCTAATAAATTAAACTTTACTGCTACAAAAACTATGAGTTTGGCTCAAGGATTATATGAAGGTAAATCTTTAGGTACATATACAACAGGTTTAATTACTTATATGCGTACAGACTCAACTCGTTTAGCTGATGAGTTTGTAAAGAGTGCTAAAAGTTATATTGTATCTACTTATGGTAAAGAATATTTAGGTTCTATGCACACTAAAGAACAAAAGCTTGCACAAGACGCACATGAAGCTATTCGTGTAACTGATATTACAAGAACACCTCAATCTATTAAGAAATATTTATCAAGTGATGAATATAAATTATATGAATTAATTTATACAAGAACTATTTGTTCTCTTATGTCTAGTGCTGTTGATACACAAATGACAGTTACATTCAAAAATAATGATACATTATGGAAAGTAACTTATACTAAAAATAAATTTAAAGGTTTCTTAGAAGCTGATGTTTATTCTAAAAAAGAAGAATTAGATAAACTTCCTACATTTAATATAGGTGATGAAATATCAGGATTTGAGGTTATTTGTAAAGAATTATTTACAAAACCAAAATCAAGATATACAGAAGCTACTTTAATTAAAGATATGGAAGATTTAGGTATCGGAAGACCTTCAACTTATGCTCAAACATTATCAACTTTAAAGTTAAGAAGATATGTAACTGTTAAAGAAAAAAAGCTTATTCCAACAGAACAAGGTATGTTAACAACTGAGGCTCTAGATCAAAACCTATCTAGTATATTTAATGTAGAATATACAGCAAATATGGAAACTCATCTAGATATGATTGCGATGGGTGAGAAAACTGAACTTGATGAATTAAATGGATTCTATACTGATTTTATGAATGCATATCAATATGCGCTAGATCATATGGAAAAAATTGGACCAAAGATGGTTGATGAGTATTGTCCTAATTGTGGTTCACAATTATGTGAGCGTACTAATAAGCGCGGTCAAAAGTTTATAGCTTGTTCAGCTTATCCTACTTGTAAATATATTAAACAAGAGGAAAAGAAAGAAGTTATTGATACTCATGTTTTATGTCCTAATTGCAAAACTGGTACATTTGTAGAACGCCTTGCAACAAGAGGAAAGAATAAAGGGAATAAATTCTATGCTTGTTCAAATTATCCAAAGTGTAAGACAATTTATTCTGATAAACCAACTAGCGAAAATTGTCCAAACTGTGGTGCAATAATGTTAATTGATTCTAATGGTCTAAAATACTGTTCAAATAAATGTGAAGTAGTAGTTGAGGATTTAGAATTAATTAATAATTTAAAAGAGTACAGAACTAATACCTATAAGAAGAAACATATAAGACCTTATTTAGTATTTACAAATGCTGAACTTGAAAGTATTGTTTCATCTAAACCTAAAACTATTGATGAATTAAAGAGTGTACTAGAAAAGAATCCAGAAGATAAGATAGAACAGTATGGTAATGATATTATAACTATAGTAAATAGCTATTTATCAAATAATAGTAAATAAAGGCGTGAATTTATATTAATCTCTATATTATAGAATGACTTATATCGATATCAAGGTGTAAGTCATTTTTTAATGATTCTTAAAGTAATGTAGTTTGATTGGGAATTCAATTTCAAAAATTAATTTTAATCAGATGATTAATCACGCTAAAATAAAATTAAAAAAATGTTATTTTTAAGTTAAAA
>CAVGEZ010000057.1:0-9296 GCA_963628445.1 uncultured Eubacteriales bacterium | reverse complement strand
TTTACTTGCTTTTATTTTGCAATTTTATTTCATTTGTTTCAATTATATGATATAATGATTTGTATGAAAGCGCTATTTTATTAGAGGAAGTTATTATGAGTTTGAGTTTAGATACATTTTTAAATGCATTTGGATGCACGTTATCTGTGGTAGATATTAATAATAAAAAAATATTAGAAGCTACATTTAATAATAAAACTACAGAAAAAAACTTAGATTATTATACATTTGCAAATAAATTAATTGAAATTGAAAATATAAAACCATCAAGTATTGATATTAATCAATATATTACTTGGGTAAATAAAAATCAAGAAGATACATCGCTTGTAATTAGTTGTGAAACTTTGCAAGGTAAACCTGAAAGATTTAAATTTAGAATTACTAAGCCTATGAATGGATTAAGGTCACTTGTTATATATAGAATGAGTATATCTAATGAAACAACATTGATTGTTGATCCTTTAACTGGACTTTATATGAAAAACGGTATGGAAACTGTTGTTTCTAAAGAATTAGTATCTAAAAATCCTCGTCCTTTTAGTTTGATTGTAATTGATATTGATAATTTTAAATCAATTAATGATATGTATGGTCATTTATTTGGAGATTATATTCTTAAGGAAGTATCAAGTATTTTTAGAAAACATTTTAGTGATGCATATATTGGAAGAGTTGGTGGCGATGAATTTTTAATTATTGATTTTAAGAGCCATGATTATAATTCTATTTGGAATACTATGCATAATTTGTATAATGATGTTAGAACTTATGATTTTACTCAAAACATTGACTCATCTTTAGAAGATAAAATAGAAAAAGATTTTGATATAAAGAATTTTAAATTAACACTTACTAGTGGTATTGTACGTCATCCTATCGATGGTAAGGTATATGATGAGTTATTTGGTAAAGCGGATAAAGCCTTATATCGTGGTAAGAAAAAGGGTAAGGATTGTTTTATCATCTATAAACAAGACTTACATGCAAATATTGTTGTAGAAAAAAATAATACTGAATTTGGACATAGAGATATAATTATTTTTGAATCTATAATTAACGCTTTTTTAACGCAACTAGAAACTGGTGATTCTTTTGAAGAGGCTATCAAGAGAGCTTTAAAAATAATAGCTAATTATTTTCAACTTGATAGAATCTGCATGTATAAGAAGAGTAGAATCTTTAGTGAGGATTTGATTGCATATTATGCAAGTGAAGATTGTGCACTTGCTAACGATTTAGAACATCATGAAGTGTTAAGTGAGGAAGAAGTTAGTGTTTTAGACTTTGATCGCTTAATTAAGAGAACTGATGTTGAACATTTAAAGAAATGGCCTAAGATATATAAATTCTTCAATAGTTTAAATATTAAATCTTTTGTACATTTACCACTTATATATAATGATACTGTATATGGCTATATAAGATTTGATATGGTATCTCAAAATAAGACATTCAATGAAGAAGAACTTATTTTTTATAAAATTATTGGTAAGATATTATCTCTTTATTTGTATACTTATACACTTAATGGAGATAAGATGTTATTCTTAAAAGATAATTTGACTGGATTAGATGATTTTGATACTGCTATTTCTAAACTTCAAAGAAGACTAATGTCTTCGAAAGAAAAGACTGTAATTTTATATTCTGATTTCTATAAGTTTAGATTCTTTAATGATAATTTTGGTTATGAAACTGGCGACTTGATTTTAAAACTTTTGGCTCAAACTATAAACAATTCGCATTTTGATATAACATCAAGACTTAATGGTGACCATTTTATGGTTACATTTGAATATAAATCTGAGGAAGATACAATTAGAAGAGTTGAAGAATATATTCAAAATGTAAAACGTGAACTTGTTCATATTGATGGTACTAGTGCTCTTAACTTTTTAGTTGGTGTATACGTTACATCTGGATTTGAAGATAATGCGAAGTCTTGTCTAGATAAAGCACGTCAAGCTCTTATCAGTCTAGAACAAAATCAACATACAGTATCTTATAAATTATATGACGCAACCCTAAATGCAGAATATAAGAGAAATAAGAATATAATATCTAATTTTGAAACAAGCTTAAAAAATGGGGATTTCAAGATTTATTTACAACCTAAATTTGATGCAAGAACTAATACATTATATGGTGCTGAAGCTTTAACTCGTTGGCAATTAAATGGTAAGATAATGCCACCTGATTCCTATATTCCACTTCTTGAGGAATATAATTTAATTGAGTTCTTAGACTTATATGTATTCTCTAGAGTAATGAAGATATTAAGTGATTTGAAAAAGGAAAACATTAGTTTGATTCCTATATCTGTTAATGTATCTAAAAAGGTTGGTAATATTTTAGATTATGTAGATAGAATAGAAGAAATGAGACAAACTTATGATATTGATTCTAAATATATTGAAATAGAGTTTACAGAGTCTATTATTAATTATGATGAAGACACTGTTGCAAAAGCAATTCATAAATTAAAAAATCTAGGATATAAGATTGATATGGATGATTTTGGCAAGGGTTCTAGTAACTTAGAATTATTATCACGTGATTTATTTGATGTAATTAAGTTGGATAAATCTTTAACTCAAAGAAAATCTCCAAATGATAGTATTTTAACTCATGTCGTATCTTTGATTAAATCACTTGATTTAGGTATTGTATGTGAGGGTGTTGAAACAGAGGAAGATAAAGATAGAATAATTAAGGCTGGAGGACATATAATTCAAGGTTATTATTATTCTAAACCTATTCCTTGTGAAGAATTTGAGGATAAATATTTGAAATAAATATAAATGATAGCCTAAAAGCTATCATTTTATTTCGGTAATGATTGTTTAAAAACATATATTTTAGTATAATATTAGAAGTAGAAATGAGGGATATTATGGAAAATAAAAAGTTTTATTTATCTACAGCTATTGCATACACATCATCTACACCTCATATTGGAAATGTGTATGAAGCAATTTTAGCTGATTCTATATGCAGAATGAAGCGTACATTAGGTTATGATGTATATTTTCAAACTGGTACTGATGAACATGGTCAAAAGATTGAACGTAAGGCCATTAGCCAAGGTGTTACACCTAAGGAACATGTAGATAAGGTTGCAAAGGAATTAAGAGATATCTATGATTTAATGGATGTTTCATATGATAGATTTATTCGTACAACTGATGAAGATCATGTAGAAGCTGTACAAAAGATTTTTAAGCGTTTATATGATAAAGGTGATATCTATAAAGGATACTATGAAGGATATTACTGTGTTGCAGATGAATCATATTATCTTGAACGTGATTTAGTTGATGGTAAGTGTCCAGATTGTGGTAGACCAGTTGAACTTACTAAAGAAGAATGCTATTTCTTAAGATTAAAACCATATCAAGAAAGACTTGTAAATCACATTAAAACACATGATGAATTTATTCAACCAGAATCAAGAAAAAATGAAATGCTAAACAATTTCTTAAAAGATGATTTACCAGATTTATGTGTATCTCGTACAAGTTATAAATGGGGAATTCCAGTATCATTTGATACAAAACATGTAACTTATGTTTGGATTGATGCATTATGTAACTATATTACAGGTATTGGATATGATCCAGATAAATCTTTTGAAGAACAAAATGAGAAATTTAAGAAATATTGGCCTTGTGATTGCCATTTAATTGGTAAGGATATTTTAAGATTCCATACTATTTATTGGCCAATTATGTTAATGGCTCTAGATTTGCCACTTCCAAAACAAGTATTTGGTCATCCATGGGTATTATTTGGTAATGATAAGATGAGTAAGTCTAAGGGTAATATTATTTATGCTCAAGACTTAGTTAAGCGTTTTGGTGTAGACGCGGTAAGATATTATGTATTACATGAAATTCCATTTGCACAAGATGGTTCTATTACTTACGAATTATTAATCGATAGATATAATTCTGACTTAGCTAATACTTTAGGTAATTTAGTTTCTAGAAGTTTAGCTATGACTAATAAGTACTTTAATGGTACTGTTAAGTATCATGGAGCAATTAGTGATGTTGATAAGGACTTAGAAGCATTATCAATTGAAACTCGTAATAATCTAGTTAAACATATGGATATGTTTAAGACAGGAGATGCAATTGAGGACGTAATGAAGTTCTTACGTAGAGCAAATAAGTATGTTGATGAAACAGAACCTTGGGCTCTTGCAAAAGATGAGACAAAGAGTGAACAACTAGAAAATGTATTATATCACTTACTTGAGTCTATAAAAGAATCTGCATTAATGTTAGAACCATTTATGCCTTCAACTTCAAAGAAGATTTATAAGTTCTTAAACTTAAATAATCCTAAATTTGACGAAGTAGGAGATTATTCAAAAGAAGGATCTTATACAATTGGAGAATATGAAAATTTATTCCAACGTTTAGATTCAAAGAAAGTTTTAGATGAGATATATCAAGAACAAGCTGAGGCTCAAGAAAAAGCTAAAGAAGCTAATAGTTTAAGTGATAAACTAGCTAATACTCCTTCTAAAGAAGAAATTACTATTGATGATTTTGAAAAGATTGAATTAGTAGTTGGTAAGATATTAGAGGCTCGTAAGCATCCTAAGGCTGATAAATTATTAGTAATTAAGGTTGATATTGGCACTGAAGTACGCCAAATAGTATCAGGTATTTCTAAGTGGTATAATCCTGATGATTTAGTGGGTAAAAAAGTTGTTGTAGTAAAGAACTTAAAACCTATTAAGCTTAGAGGAGAAGAATCTTGCGGTATGTTATTATGTGCAGCCGATAAAGAAGATAAGACTCTTGAATTATTAAACGTTAATGCTTTAAACCCAGGAGATATTGTTAGATAATGAGCGAAAAAGTTAAAACCATTGTTTCGCGTGTATTAGTTGTAATATTTGCAAATGCAATATTACAACTTGCGACAATGTGGTTCTTAGAGCCTGCAAAACTATATTCCGGTGGAGCAACAGGTTTAGCCCAATTAATACTTAGAACTATTTATTATATAAGTGGTAATGGTGAGAGTATTGGTAATTCATCATATTCTTCATATTTAGCTTTGGCTGTATTCCTGGTAAATATACCATTCTTAATAATTGGTATAAAGTTTGTATCTTTACGTTTTGCAATCTATAGTTTTATTGCGGTTGTAGTGCAATCTATTATTTCACTTATTGCACCACCTACAACAAGTCCTTTTATTGAATATGGATCAGATGGTACTATTACTAATGTGCTTGCGCTTGCGTTAATGGGTGGATTATTATCTGGATTTGCGAGTGGATTTGCTTTAAAGTTCGGTACTTCTACTGGTGGAATTGATGTATTAGCACAAGCTGTTGCATTACATAAGGGTATTTCTATTGGTTCTATTACATTGGTATTTAATGTACTTGTAGCTGTAGTCGGTGGAGGATGCCTTCAAGGAAGTTGGACAATTACTTTATACACATGTTTACGTATGGTAATTAATTCACTTGTAACTGATAAAATACATACATCATATACATACTCTGCAATTAACATCTTTACAACTCATGATGCTGAAATTTCAAACGCAATTCTTTCTAAAATGAATAGAGGAGTTACTGAAATGAATGTAGTAGGTGAATATACTCATCAAATGAGGAAAGAACTTTATTGTGTAGTTTCTACATATGAAGTTGAAAAAGTCATAGAAATTGTAAAAACTTATGATAGTCAAGCATTTATCACGATTTCACCTGTTAAAAAGGTTGTAGGTAATTTTATTAAAAAAACAATTTTATAACTTATGGTAGGTATTTGGTACCTACCATTTTTTTGAAATGTAAACAAAATATATTGCATTTATATTGGAATGTGTTAAAATATTTAATAAAAAAGAGGTGAGGTATTGTGAAAAAATCAAAATACAATATAGTTTTTCAAAATTTTATTCTAAATACCAAAAGCCTTGCTAAAATAAAATTGGATGACCTACATTTAGAAAATTTCAATCTTGAAAAGTTTGAATTGTTTTCAAATGAAGAAATAAAAATATTATTTGATAATGGTTTTATTGTTAAATCTAATGAAGAGGAATTAAATGAAATAATTGATAAATTACATAAAAAAGAAAAGAATGAAATGAGATTAATTATTTTCCCTACAATGCAATGTAATTTTAGATGTAAATATTGTTATGAAGAAAAAGATGATATTAATCTAGATGATAAATATTATGAAAAAATTATTGAATTAATAAAAAACTTTAGTGGTACTGATATTTTGATATCATGGTTTGGCGGTGAACCTTCTTTAAAAAGTGAGAGAATTATATCATTTCTTAAGATTGTAAAAGATATATGTAGTAAAAAAGATATTAAATTACAATCAAGTATGACTACAAATTTTTATTTAATAAATTTAAAAATGCTTAAGCAGTTAGTGAATTCTGGTGTTACTTATTTTCAAGTTACACTTGATGGAATTGAGGAAACACATAATAAGTATAGACCACTTGTAAGTGGACGTGGTACTTTTGATAAAGTTTTTGAAAACTTAAATCAAGCATTACAATCAAATTTAGACTTTAAAATAGTTTTAAGGTTAAATTATGATAATGAAACGGATTATAAAAAGTTTTTTGAAATGATGATTCCGTTTTCTAGCGATAAAAGATTTAGTTTTGAATTAAATCCAATTTGTAATTGGGATAATCAAATACGCGATTATACTTGTAATGACTTCGAAATTAAATCTAGAGAGAATGAAATTAGAAATATAATGAGTACTTTGAATATTAGATATGACGTTGAGAACGTATATTCAAAATATATGCCGTGTTATGCTTGTATGAAAAATAATTATATTATTGATTCAAATGGAATTATTAAAAAATGTACTGTACATTTGAATGATAAAGATAATTGTCTTGGAAAATTAGATGAATTTGAGGAAATCGATGACAATTATTGGACAAAATATAAATATAAAGAGTGTACCGAATGTGAAGTTTTTCCGTTGTGTTTAGGCAAAATGTGTAAGTATAAAAATACGGACTCATTTGAGACGTGCAGAAAAGAGAGAGTGATGATGATTGAAAACGAAATCTAATTTAAATAATAAACTTGGAAAAGAAATAAAGAAGATAATAAGGGTAGAAAAATATCAAATTTTATGTTGTATCTTACAAATAATGTTTATAGTTGCGTTGGTAGTATTATCTATTTCTTTAAAAGAGATTATTGATATTATTTCAAATGGGGAAACTGTTAAAGCGAATAATATTATAGTTATACTAGTTGCGTTCATCTTTTATTTTATAAGTTACTATTTTGGTCCTATATCGTACAGGCATTTGTATGCTACAGCCGAAAAAAGAATGTGTACATATTTAGTTGAAAAAATGTTAGAACAAGATCAAGAATTTTTTATAGAACATGATCAAGGATACATAGAAACTGTAATAGAAGATGTTTCAGCTGAAGTAGCTAGACATTATGGTAGTTTTGGTATTAATTGTTTGACTGATTCTTTAGAACTTATATGTTATTTTGGCATAATGTTTTATTATTCTTGGCAGTTAACAATTATAACTATCATTTTGTTAGTGATTGTTATGTATTTAACAAAAGGGATTGTTAACAAACAGGCTGAAACAGTTAAGGTTTGTAAAGAAGGTCAATCAAAGGTTACAACACATTTGTTAGAGACAATATCAAATGTTAATTTGATTAAAATGGTGGACAAGACAAAATATTATAGTGATTCATTTAATGAAGATTTTACTAATAATTTCTCAAAGCCATATTTAAAATATCGTATTTTGGACGCAATATATACAACCCTATATGCTGTATTATTATATATATTGCCGCTTTTGATATTAATTTTAGGATTGGTTTTAAAAGATGTATTTATGATATCATTAGGTTCTACTATTTCTGTATATTCCCTACTTGGAAATTTACAAGAACCTATTAGAGATATAGCTGCCTTGACTAGTCAAAAGAAGCAAAATAATGAAAACATAAAATTCTTAGAAGGCTTTATGATGAATGAAGCGAAATCTGACCTACCTAAGGTTGAAGAATTTGAAAGTTTAAAATTTAAATCAAAAGGTATTCAATTTGATAACAATGAAATTCTAAAAGATGTTTCATTTGAAATATTTAAAAATGATTTTGTGTTATTACGTGGATCATCAGGTTGTGGCAAATCTACTATCTTTAAACATATTATCAAAACTGATTCTAAACCAGGAGTAGAAGTATTATTAAATGATAATAACATTTCGGATTACAATATATTCCCTGATATCTTAATGATTCAACAAAAAAATAGTTTATTTACAACTACTATTGTTGATAATATTAAGTGTGGATATGAGGCAACAAAAGAAGAATTAGAAGAAGTATA
Source organism: uncultured Eubacteriales bacterium (assembly GCA_963628445.1). Taxonomy (GTDB): domain Bacteria; phylum Bacillota_I; class Bacilli_A; order Acholeplasmatales; family Anaeroplasmataceae; genus JAEELC01. Next base: position 897 of record CAVGEZ010000057.1, on the reverse strand, counting down.
TAATGTATGTATGCTTAATGATTTTATTAATAAATATGGTGAAAATAAAAGTATTGATAATATTAGTTCTAATATATCTGGTGGTGAAATTCAAAGAATTTGTATTGCAAGAATATTACTAAGAAAGCCAAAATTGTTATTAATGGATGAAATTACATCAGCATTAGACCCAACTACTACAAATGGTTTAGCTCAAAATATTTACGATTTTGTAAAAAAATATAATATAACAGTTATTGCAATATCACATAAAGATGAATTTGATAAGTTTGCAAATAAAGTTATCGATCTTAATTATTTAGGAAAGGAGTAAAAATATGGAATTAATACAAGCAGCAATGAATTATGATGAATTTAATTGGTCAGTTAATTTAGGATGTACTAATAGTTGTTCATTAAATAAGAAATGTGGTCCTTTCTAAAGCGAGATGGTTTGAAAGATAATTACCTTACTTTTTAAAGAATCAGAAATGCTTATAATATACTAAAAAAAGGACTTAGGTCCTTTTTATTTTGCATATTATATTAGAATTTAATCAATTAATTTTCTTTGAAAGTCAACGAATTCCTTAAAGCTTGGAACGAAAAATTAAATTCTTGCGTTAAAATTAATTTTTTTAATTTACCTTTATCATAAAGTTTACTAGCTAAATCTTCTAGCATATTTGTAAAAGGATTTAAGTCCACAGTAATCCAATTGTTTAAAGAACTAATACTCTTTTTGATTTGTGCAAGTAAAACTGTCTTTCCACATCCACGTGGCCCAGTTAAAAATAATGTTTTTGTTGTAGGTGTATCTGATGTAAATGTATCAATTACTTCACTTTTAATTTGATTATAACATATATTTTTGTCATTCTTTGTTATCTTTTGTCATTGTTTGTCATTTTAAAATAA
>CAVGEZ010000056.1:0-10489 GCA_963628445.1 uncultured Eubacteriales bacterium | reverse complement strand
ATTAACATTAACAAAGGAATAGTAATAAGACAAGAAAGTGTTGCGAGTAACACTACATTTGCACAAAGTTCTTGTTCTGTCTGATGAAGTTCTGCAAGTGATAATATAATTGCTCCACTAGGGGCAGCTGATAAAACAAGAATACAAGCTTTAAATGTTGAATCAAGACCAGGTATGAAATATACTGCAAGATATGCAAGTAGTGGGAAAACAATCAATTTAAATGCACATGTAAGATATGCAAATGGTTCTAAAAATAATGTTTTTAAATTCATTGCAGAAAGTCTTAGTCCTAAAACAATCATACATATAGGTGTTGTCATAGAACCAAGTAATGAAATTGTAGAAGCTATTTCTTTAGGGAAGTGAATCTTAAAAATATATAAAGGTAATGCAATTATAATTGCAATACTTGTAGGATTTAATATAGCTGCTTTAATAGATATATATTTTTTATTTAAAGTAATTAAGAATACTCCTAAAGTAAATGCAATTAAATTCATACTCATTACATAAACTGATGAATAACATGAAACTATAGGATCATTTGGAAATAAAGCTTTAACTAGTGGAAGTCCGAAGAAACCAACATTACCACATATAGCACCAAATGTTAATATTCTATATTTAGCATCACTATATTTCTTCTTAAGTATAACAAACATAATTAATACAATAATTAGTTGAATAACTAATGTAATCACAAAGAACAATCCCATGTTTTGTAAGTCAGATACATTATATTCAAGTGAATCAAACGCTGATATAATCATTGCAGGACCACACACATAAAGAAGTAAGCTTGAAAGTGTTCTTGCATGCTTATCACAAGCTTTATCACATTTAGCTAGAATAAATCCTATAGACAAATAAAATAACATTAATAAAACATTAATAAGTGTAGTAGTAAAATACATATAATAAACCTCAAACAATGTTTACTATTCTACTCTTATGTATTATCTAATTCAATATCAATATTATCAAATTAAAGAAAAAAATTACTAATTAATTAAAACTAGTAATCTTATTTATTATCGTCTTCTTTTAAATCATTAGATTCCCCGTCTAATACTTCTATCTTCTTCTTTTTGGTAAATGTAATTTGTGAAAAAATAACTCCTGCAAAAATCATACAACAAGCAATAATTTCTTTTATGTCTAAATAATCTTTTAATATAATAGCTCCAAATATAGCGCTAAATACTGACTCAAGGCTCATAAGTAAGCTTGCAAGCGTTGAATTTAAATGCTTTTGAGCTATTATTTGCAAAGTATAAGCTACACATGTAGAAAATACTGATACATAAAGAAGTGATGGAAGTGCTTTAGCTATTTGGCTAAGTTCCGGTTTATCTATAAATATAGTAGGTATCAAAGAAATTATAAAAGATACTAATGATTGACCACAAGAAAGAGTAAACGGGTCCATATTTTGTGCAAAATATCCACAAGTAATAATTTGTGCTGCAAACATAAATGCAGATCCAATTAAATATATATCTCCTTTTTCTAAAGTAAAGTTTCCTTTAACTGATAGTAAATATAAACCGACTAATGCAAGTAAAACTCCAACGTAGACATTAAATGAATATCTTTTATGTCTGAACACAAAATAAAAAATAGGAATAATTACTAAATACATAGATGTAATAAATCCACTTTTACCAGCACCTTGAGTTGAAACACCTTCCTGTTGTAATATTGAGGCAAGTATTAAACATGTACCGCAAATTAAAGAACTTACAATAATTTCTTTTTTCGAATTTTGCCTAGACTCTTTTCTCAACTTCTTTTGTCTAGAGATTGCAATTGGAAACATAATTATAAAACTTAAGAAAAACCTTACACAGTTAAATGTAAAACTTGGAACATAATTACTACCTATATCTTGTGCTACAAAGGCACTACCCCAAATAATTGTAGTAATTAGTAACATAATTATTGAAATTGTCTTTTTATTATCTTTCATATAATCACCAAATAAATAATATTCCTAAAGAGTATATCATAATTAAATCAATAATTCATTAAGTAAATTTTAAGTTTTATTAGTTCTCTTTACATTTTCTTTACATTTCTTTACAAACTAAAGATAGATTGACTAAACTCTTCTAACTAAAATGAAGGTGTAATTCAAAAGGAGATATTTTATGAATAAAAGAATTATAAAAACATTAACTACTACTTTAGCTATATCAGGTATTGCATTAAGCCTTGCTTCTTGTAACAACAACTCTTCTAACAATAGTGACTCAACAAAGAATGATTTTGATTCAAGTAAGAAAATCATTTGTTATACTCGTGATACTACATCAGGTACTAGAGATGGATTCTTTACAAAGATTGGTATGAGTGCTCAAAAAGCTAGTAATGAAGGCCTTGTATCAGGTTATGTAGAAGTTTCATCTAATGGTGATATGGTAAATAGAATTAAACAAGATGAATATGGTATTGGATATATTTCCCTATCTAGTTTAGCCTCTTCTGGTTTAACTGGTCTAACTTATGGTGGTGTTGTACCAAGTGAGGAAAATGTATTAAATAATACATATGGTTTAACTAGAAACTTTAATTATATTATTCGTAACGATTATACATCAGATAGTAAAGCCGGTAAAATTGTAGAAGCATTTGTTGCTTATCTATCAACTTCTACAGCTAAAGCTATTGTCCAAGCTAATGATGGTATTTTAACTATTAGTAAAAGTGATAAATCATGGGATGATATTAAAGCTAATTATCCAATATGTAAAGAAAATAATAGTGATACTACAATTGTATTTGGTGGTTCTACTTCTGTTGAAAAGATTGCAAAGAAACTATCAGCCTCATTCTCAAGCCTATGTGGTAACTTTGTAGCCGAACACAACCATACTGGTTCAGGAGATGCTTATAAACATACTCAAGGTGAACAAAAAGATGCTGCTACAGGTAAACTTGATATTGGATTCTTATCAAGAGAACTTGAAAGTAATGAGACAGCCGCAACTAATACTAGTGGTAAGATTTGTACTGATGCAATTGTAGCAGTAGTAAATTCTAAGAATCCTTATTCAAGCACTGATGCAACTCAACTTTCAGATATTTACAAAGGAACAAAAACTTTATGGAGCCAAGTAATAAGCAAATAAAATATATTGATAAAAGTGTAACTCATACTAAAGTTAATAAGAAAACAAAATCGGATAGTATTGTCCGACTTTGTCTTTTTATACTAGCACTCATTTCAGCTTCTTGTGTTATATTTATTACCCTATTTATTGCAATAAAAGGTGTTAAGCCTTTCTTTACAACCTATTATATTGATGGTGAAGCTGTTAAACCTGACTTTTGGTCTTTCTTAACAGGTAGTAAATGGACTGAGGATGGAGCTAAAGGTTTTGGTGCAGGCTATATTATAATCAATAGTATTTATATTACATTATTAACAGTTTTGTTAACAGCACCTATTTCAATTATGACTAGTTTAGTTATAGTTAAAATGACCCCTAAACCTATAGGTAATATCTTAAATATAACTATTGAAATTCTTGCATCTATCCCTTCAGTAATTTATGGTATGTTTGGTCAAGCTAAAATTACTGCTTTCGTAAAAGGTTTAAGTGAGGCTATAGGATATCAATCAGCAGGTGGACTATCTACTCTATCTAGTGCATTAGTGCTTACTATTATGAGTGTACCTACTGTTACAATGTTATCTACTACTGCAATAAAATCCGTTAATAAGAACTTAGAACTTGCAAGTCTAGCTTTAGGTGCAAGTCCTAGTGAAACAAACTTTAAAGTTGTCCTTACTAGTGCAAAAAGCGGTATATTTGCAGGACTTATCTTAGGTGTTGCGAGGACACTTGGTGAGGCTACAGCTGTAACAATGGTATGTGGTAACTCAGGTAGTGGACCTAACTTCAACCTATTCTCTACAACGCGTACGCTTACTACAACCATGCTATCAGGATTTGGTGAAGCTACAGGTTTAAAGTATGATATACGTTTTTCTGTTGGTTTACTATTAATATTTATTATTTTATTATCTAATTTTCTTCTTAATTTTATTAACAAAAAATTATCAAAGGGGATGAAATAATGATTAAAACAAATCGACGTTTAAGAAATACAAAAGATATATTTAGAAACCTATTTGCCTATATTTTTTCCTCATTTGGTGTATTAATTCTATTATTCATTCTAATATTTATAATTAGTAATGGTTCTAAAGTATTATCGCTTAAATTTATTACAAGCGATTATAATATAAAAACAGATACTCTAACACTAGATTATAAAGCTTCAAATAACACCTTTAAAGATCCTGAAATAGATGGAGTATATTTTGTTTCAAACTTTGGTATTGGATTATCCGATTCATATGATAATAATAAAGAAGAAATTGTTATTATTAGTTATATAGATAATGCTTCTCCACTAAATAACATGAAGAATTTAAGTGATTCTAGCTACTATTCAGTTTCTATCGGATTAAGTATAGATAATCTAATATTATCTAATGATACAGAAATGATTTTAGCTTTTGCAAAAGATGGAGCAGAAAAAATGGCAAAAAACATCTCGAAAGCAAATGAAATAGAATCCCTTACTATTTCAACTCTTGGTGGAGGTATAAGAGGTAGTTTAATTTCAACATTATTAATGATTGTACTTACTCTTTTATTTGCACTTCCTCTTGGAATTGGTTCTTCTATTTTCTTATCCTTTTTTGCAAAAAACTTACGAGTTAAAAATACACTTATAAGCCTAATTGACCTAGCAGGTGGTATTCCTTCTATAATTTACGGTCTTGCAGGAGCCATAATCTTCGTACCATTATTAAATAGTATTGGTCTAACTAATGGTTCTTCTTTGTTATCAGGTTCTCTAACACTATCTCTTCTATTGTTACCTACAATAATTAAAACAACTAATGAAGCAATTAAAACTGTACCTTCCACATTACAAAGCGCAAGTCTTGCTTTAGGTGCTTCAAATACTCAAACTATATTTAAAGTAATGATACCTAATGCATTACCAGGAATACTTACTGCAGTATTATTGTCAGTAGGAAGAATTATTGGTGAAAGTGCTGCCTTAATCTATGCTGTAGGTAGTGCTATAAAAGATAAAATTATAATTACAGAATCAAGTGCTACACTTGCAACTCATATTTGGAGTCTTTGTGCTGGAGAAAACCCTAATTATGAAGCAAGTTCAGCTGTTGCGATTATAATTCTTGCAGTAGATTTAATTCTTAACTTAATAGTTAAGCTAATATCACATAAATTTATTAAAAATAAGGAGTAATAACATGGAAAATCTATTAGATGAATCAAAAGATCCTATTTTAAAATTAAATGAATTAGATGATTTAGAATCTAATCATCCTATTATATTTGATTGTAAAAATGTAAATTTAAGTTATGGTGATCATCATGTACTTAAAAACATTGATTTAACCATTAGAAAAAATACAGTAATGAGTTTTATTGGTCCTTCAGGATGTGGTAAATCAACATTCTTACGTTGTCTAGACCGTCTTAATGACTTAATTCCATCTTGCAAAATTACTGGTGAAATAAAATATTTAGATAAAGATATTAATTCATTTAACCCTATGGAGTTAAGAACTATTGTTGGTATGGTATTCCAACAACCAAATCCATTTCCAATGTCTATTTATGATAATGTAGCTTACGGACCACGTTGCCAAGGAATCAAACGTAAAGATGTACTTGATAAGATCGTTGAAAAAGCTTTAAAAGGAGCTTCGCTATATGATGAGGTTAAGGACAGACTAAAGGAGTCAGCTTTAGGTATGAGTGGTGGTCAACAACAACGTTTGTGTATTGCACGTACTATTGCAATGGAACCAGATGTAATACTAATGGATGAACCAACTAGTGCCCTAGATCCTATCGCAACAAAAAAAATTGAAGACTTAATTAGTGAATTAAAGAAAGATTATACAATTATTATAGTAACTCATAATATGCAACAAGCTACACGTATTTCTGATTACACTGCATTTTTTATGATGGGAGAATTAATTGAAACAAATAAAACTAATCTCTTATTCTCTCACCCTCGCGAGACAAAAACAAAAGATTATATTACAGGAAGGTTTGGTTAATTTATGAACATTGAAACAGAAATAAGACAATTAGACAATTTAATTAAAGAAATGAGTGGTTTAGTTGAGAAAAACTTAAATTACGCTCTAGATGTATATAGAAACTATGATTCTTTAAAACAATATGAACTTATAAATGACGATTTAGTTAATGCTTATGAACGTTGGATTGAAACAGATTGCCTAACTCTTCTTACTAAAGAAAGACTATATGCTGAAGATTTAAGAAAGGTAACAGGTATTCTTTCTTTAGTTCAAGATATAGAGCGTTTAGGTGACCACGCTAAAGATATATTAGAATTTGCTCTACGTTTAGGTATTAAAGAAGATGGAAACGAACACATTTTATCTCTAATTGATTATGTTAATAAAATGGTACACGATTCAATATATTCATTTATCAATAAAGATATTCTTCTTGCAAGAGATGTAATTAATAGAGATGATCATGTTGATTTAGAATATGATAAATTATTACAAGAACTTATTACTAATGAATCAAGCAACAACAAAACAAATAAAAATTATACAGTATTTACAGCTTTAATAGTTAAATACCTAGAACGTATTGCCGATCACTCAACAAATATTTGTGAATGGGTAGTATATATAGTATCAGGATATTATAAAGATAGACAAATTATCTAGTTTTAATTTTTATAATATTGTAAAATAAAATCATAAAAAGAGATGATAGTATGAAAGTAATATATTCCTTAGAAGACGATTTAGACATTCAAAAAATTATTAATGTATCTTTAACTAAAGTAGGTTATTTAGTTAAATCTTTTACAACCATTAAAGAGTTTCTAGATGCATTTTACACTAGTGAACCAGATATGTGCTTACTAGATATAATGCTTGAAGATGGTAATGGTATTGATGTATTAAAAAAAATAAGATCTAATCCTATTTATGATAAAATTCAGATTATTATAATTTCAGCTAAGCGTATGACTCTAGATAAGATTGAAGGATTAGATAATGGAGCTGATGATTATATTGAAAAACCATTTGATATACTAGAACTAATATCAAGAGTAAACGCAAGATTCCGTCTTCAAAAGAATGAGATTGTCTATAAGGACATTAGATTAAATGAGAATACTCATATAGCTTATAAAGAGAATCAAGAATTAGATTTAACAAATATGGAGTTTAATATACTTAAATATCTTCTTAAAAATGAAGGTACTGTAGTTTCTCGTGAAAACATTAGTAAAGTATTATATCAAACTGATAGTACTATTGAATCTCGTACTATAGATATGCATATTGCATCTTTAAGAAAGAAACTTAAAGATAAAGATTCATCTATTATTAAGACTGTTTATGGTCTAGGATACATTATAGGCTAATATGAAACTCAAAATTTTTGCACTTCACGCCGCGTTAAGCTTTATAACACTACTTATTCTCTTAATTACAAGTATTAATATAATAAATAATTACAATAAAAAACTTATTGAAACAAACCTAAATCAAACACTAAATATTACAAGAAATCTACTCTCATCAAGTACCTCTTCTTTAAATGATACAATTCAATCAACTAGCAAAACTATATGTGAATCAAATGCTAATCTACGTCTTACAATAATAGATAAAGATGGTAATGTATTGTATGATTCCTTATCTGATACATTAGAAGAAAATCATCTAAACAGAGAAGAAATCAAAAATTTAGGAACTGTAGTAATTAGATATTCTGATACTCTTAATACTAACATGATGTATTTAGCACAGGTTAGTATTGTAAATAATTCTACTATTTATGTAAGAGTAGCTCTTCCAATGGATTACGTTAATAGTGCAATAACTAATAGTGTAATCATAACTATCATTGTATTCTTAATAGTATTAATCATTACATTATTAATAGATTATAAATTTATTGAATATTCAATGAAGCCTATTAAAAATGATATAAATAGACTTAATTATTTAGTAAGTAATGAATATCTAGACACTGACAAAATTAGTGTTGACTCTCTAGGCAAACAAATAGACGATACTAAAGAATTGATTGAAACCAAAATTAATTCCTTAGAGTTTGAAAAAGAAAAACTTAATTACATTATTAATACTATGAAACAAGGTTTAATCATTGTTGATTTATATATGAATGTAGTATTAGTAAATGATTATATTAGAAATTTATTCAATTATACAGAAGCCCCTTATGATACTCTTCTAAATATTACGATAATGCCTGAATTTAACGAACTATTTAGAGAAGTTATTTCATCAAATGATTCATCTAAAGAATTTAATTTAAATAATAAACACTATATTTTATATGCATCTAAATTTAAAACAAAAACACTAAATATAAATAATGAAGGTGTTTGTTTTACTTTATTTGATATAACTAATGAAACAAATTTAAAGAAAGCTAAATCCGATTTTTTTGCAAATGCAAGTCATGAATTAAAAAGCCCATTAACTAGCGTTATTGGTTATTCAGAAATGATTAAAGCTGGCTTTATAACTGATAAAGACGAAATAAATTCAGCACTAGATAGAATACTATTTGAATCAAAGCGTATGAATGATATTGTTATTGAAATGCTTGAATTATCTCGTTTAGAAACCAATGATTTAAAACAAAACAAAGATATGATATCAATCAAAAATACTCTTCTTCAGGTTTTAAAATCATTTGATAAATCTATAGAAGATAAAAGTTTAGAGATTATAATAACAGCTAGTGATTTTAGTGCATTGATTTCGAATGAAGACTTATATACATTAATTAAAAATGTATTAGAGAATGCAATAAGGTATAATAAAGATCATGGTAAGATTTATATTGATATATCAAATACTAATAAAACACTTCGAGTAAAGGATACTGGTATTGGAATACCTGATGAATATAAAGATAGAATCTGGGAACGTTTCTTTAGAGTAGATAAAGCTCGTAGTAGAAAACTCGGTGGTACTGGTCTAGGTCTTAGTATTGTTAAATATATTTGTATAAATAATAATATTAAAGTTGATTTAGATTCTAAAATTAATGAATTCACTGAGTTTACTTTTACATTTAAAAATTAACATTAAATACATTGCTTTATGCAATGTATTTTTTTAAGGCAAAAAGAAAAACTCTCGCAAAAGGCAAGAGTTCTTCTCTAGGTACTTATTCTATAAGATTATTTAGAATTTAGGGAGAGAGTTATGTATGATGATAATCTTATAAGTACCCAAAAGCTTTGTTTATTATTGTTATTTTATTTGTTTTGTCTTAATCTCTTAAGACATCTATATTCTACTCTTTAAAACGATTTAAATATACATATTAATAATGTAAGTTTAACTAAATTATTACGTAATTATGTGAAATAGTTTTTCACATATTTTTAATTTTTCATATTGCTTAAAATTATTCTAAAATCATTTAGATTAAGAGTTAATTATGTAGAATAACAATTAATATATCTATCAAGCAGAAAGATAATACTAATTCATTTTTTGCAAAAAGAAAAACTCTCGCAAAAGGCAAGAGTTCTTCTTCGGGTACATAATTAAGATTATTTAGAATTTAGGGAGAGAGTTATGTATGATGATAATCTTAAGTACCCTAAGCTTTGTTTATTATTGTTATTTTATTTGTTTTTCGCCTTAATCTCTTAAGACACCTATATTCTACTCTTTAAACAAAATAAAATATACACATTAAAAATGTAAGTTTAAGTTAAAGTTTCAGTAATTATGTGAAATAGTTTTTCACATATAATTTAAAAAGAAAAAGGACCAAATTTGATCCTTACTTTGCAATAATGTTTAAACGAACCTTTATATTCTCTTTGCTAGCTTTAGCATAAAGAATAGTTCTTATAGCTTTGGCGATATGTCCACCTTTACCAACTACTCTTCCTAAATCTTGTTCTTTAACTTTAGCATTAAATGTTAAGATTCCGTCAACTTCTCCAGCATTTTCAACTTCAAAGTCATCTTTGCTTGATAATAGTGGTTCAATCAAATTTCGAATTAAATCTTCAAATGATCCCACAGCGCTACCTCACTATTTAGAAGCTTTTTCAGCTTTTAATAAGTTCTTAACAGTTACTGTTAATTGAGCACCTTTGTTTACCCAAGCTTCAATACCTTCAACATTTAACTTAACTGTTGCAGGTTGAGTCTTTGGATCATAACTTCCAAGAATTTCAAGGAACTTACCATCACGAGGTGATCTTGAATCAGCAGCTACAATTCTATACTTTGGAGCCTTATGAGCACCAAAACGTTGTAATCTAATTTTTACCATACTAATGTCACTCCTTTGTTAATAAATTTTTCCTTAACCATTATACATAATTAGATATAGTCTGTCAAGTATTTTTACTTAACATCTATTATTTT
>CAVGEZ010000055.1:9478-10661 GCA_963628445.1 uncultured Eubacteriales bacterium | reverse complement strand
TTTTATAAATAACAAATAAACTTAAGCACTAATCAAGCACTTCTTGAGTAATATATAAATCAAGAGGTGTATGTTATGATAGAAAATAGATTAATTAGATTACTTATTTCATTTATTTTAATGATTGTTTTTTGTGTTGCAATTGATTCTATTGCAAAAAAATTAAATGTATCAAATGATACTATTACTATTGGATGTTTGGTTTGTGTACTAGGTGTTATATTTCAAATATTATGTGACGTTTTAAATTTTGAGATTTTAAATGAAGGTTTCTTTCTACTTATTAAAAGAATCATATTTGGAGTTTTCTCTGTATTAGCAATTCTTTTATCTTTTACACTAGCTTCTTATAATCTAAAATATTTATCTAATGATACCAACAAATTTGGTTTAATGCTTTGTCTTATGAGTGTAATTAGTGCTTCAACATTAACATTTGTATATTTGATTGCCACAACGAAAGACATTGATGAAAGACTTACTCATTTCTTTACGCCATGTGCTTTCATCATTAGTTTTATTGTTTCTTTAATATTTGTTTTAATATTAAAGGACATTCATAAAATTTATGTTTTCTCAAATTGGTATAATGGTATTTTATCGTTTTTACTAGTTGGATATAGAGTTCAAATGGGTGGATTTTGTGAAGATTTTGGTGATGGAGTAGGTTATTATCCTAGTGGTTCTTCATATAGTAATTCATCGTACAGTGGTTCTTCATACAGTGGTTCTTCGCACACTAATTCAAGCGATGAAGATAGCCGTGGAGTTGATAGTGGGAGTATGATTTCTCTTTCTGATTTTGAAAGCGCCATGTATAAGGCGTGTAGGAATGTAAGTTGGGGAGATAGTTTTTCAGGACATTATCATGTTACATTTAATGTGACTCCTCATGTTTATATAAGCTCATGCACTTTTGAATTTAATGTTAAAGTTACTAAATATGATAAATATGATCGATGGGACGCTAGTAGTATTAAATCTAAAATTGAAGATGAACGAAATAAAATTTTAAATACTGCTAGAACTGAGGTAAAAAAATTACAAGCTAAATATAAGAATTATGATAATGTTGATATAAGCGTTCAAGTAAATATTGATGAAGATTATAATTAATAACTTAGAGGACTAAGGTCCTCTTTTTATATTTATTAATTCATGGTGACTTGTCTCTTATTTGGTT
>CAVGEZ010000055.1:1920-9206 GCA_963628445.1 uncultured Eubacteriales bacterium | reverse complement strand
GTATTGATACCATCATATTCATTAAAGTCATATTTTAAAACTTATTGGCTTAAACATAATAAAGATAAAGTTTTAATGAATGTTTATTTTTACACTGTTGATGATTTATTAGCCTCTTTCGCAAGCAATAACCAAATATTAAGCAGTAATTTAATTATATTATATATATTAAAGGAATTATCATCAAATTTGAGTGATTATGAAAATTTAAATAAATATTATTATATTAATGATTCTATAAATTGCAATAAATTATATGATTTATCAAAAATGTTAAGTGACTTGTATATTGAATATGAAGATGATTTATTTGATTATACTTCAGAAAATATTTACACTAGTGATGAAGAAAAATTATTTAATAAAATAACAGCTCAAGCATGCCAAAATAATAATGAAACATCAAACAATAATATAATTACAAGAAAAGATTTAATTAATAAGATTGATGTTAAGAAAGATGTATATGTATCATTTGGTTTTAATCAATACACTAAATTAGAAGAAAGATTGATTAATAAATTAAATATATCAGATGAGCATAATTTAATACTTCAAAATAATAAAGATATTAAATCATTAAAAATTATTACTGCTCCTTCTAAAATAAGAGAAATAGAAGGAATTCATACTGAAATTTGTAAAATATTACTCAATAATAATGTCACATATTCAGATATACTAGTACTTTGTCCTAAAGTATCAGAATACAAGACTATTATTAGACAAGTATTTCATCAAGATAATGTAAACTATCCATCTATAACTAGAAGTATCAATCAGGAAGCAAATATCCCTACAAATATAACTAATGTATTAATTAAATTAAAAGAAATAGTAAAGAAAGAATATTATTCCTCGCTTGATTTTATTGAATTATTATCTAATCCAATAATAAAGAAGAATAGAGGAATAACTGATGAAGATATTAAGGTTATTAAGGAAATAGTTCTTAATTTAAATATAAAGAGAGAAAATACTAATTCAAATACTATTAAAGATTTCACATATCTAAAAACTAGATTATTACTTAATCAAGTTTTAGATATTAATATATTAGATCATAATATAACTAGTATTTGTGATAAACGTTATATACCTTTTGATTCAATTAATTTAACTGATAGTATTGTCTCAACAATTATAGATACTATTGATGATCTAAATAATATAATTGAGTTCTATAAGTCATGTAAGAATAATAAGGTAGATATAGATAAATTTAGAAAACAATTAGATTGTTGGTTTTCTAATATAGATTCTAATGGAGAAGAAAAAAATACAAGTTATGAATTAATACTTAATGATTTAGATAATTATAAAAAAGTAGTAAGTTCTAATTTATCAATTGATATATTATTTGATTATTTAAAAGATAGATCATTAACTAAAGCAGGAATAAATGATAATTATTTCTTAAATGGTATTACATTTGCAAACTTTGATTATAAAGCATTAATAGAAGCTAAATATATTTTCTTAATTGGCTGTGATAATAATTCACTTAATACTGATCTATCTATAAGTGAACTTGATATAAGAGATTATACAAGACGAAAGTTTGATTATAAGACAAGATTTGAGAATGCATTTGTTCTAGAGTCAAGCCTTGCAAAAGATAAGGTCTTTATAAGTTATGTTAGAGAAGACTTAAAAACAGAAGAAGAAATATATCCTTCTAATTTGATAGATAATATAGTTTATGAAAAAGAGAGACTTAATTCTTTAAAAGAATATAAAGAAAAATATAAAAACGATAAAGATTATTATGAAGAGATTCCACTAGATGAAACAAGAGATAGTAATTTATTATTTACTAAGAGAGAAGAAATTAATAAAAAGTATTTTAATGAACTTAAAGGAATTAAGGTTAATAGTGATAATACATCAGATACTAAAGATTTAAGTAATAATGAAACTAATACTAATAGTCAAAGTAATGAGAAAATTATCGAAATTAAGCTAAAAGATTTAAGAGATTTCTTAGATGAACCATATTCATTTTGGATTACAAAATTATTTGGTAGAGAAGATGAGACAGATGATTTCTTAAATGATGAATTTGAAGCATTAAATCTTGATGGTCTTTCATCTTATAGTATTGTTAAAGATTTAGTAATAAATAAGATAAATAAAGGTACTGATGATAAAATAAAAGATAAATATATTCTTGAAAATAAATTACCACTAATTAATGATAAAATTAGAGATAAAACCTTTGAAACAGTATTGGATAAAGCTAATAGTCTATATCAAAATAAAATAGGTTATGAAATCAAATTATTTGATGATACTTTAATTGATAAATATTTAATAAAGGTATCTAATGAAATATTAATTAAAGAAGTTAATAATATAATTAATATATCCTTAATAAAGGCAAAAAGTGAAAAGTTTAAGGATTATTTAGAATTATATTTATATGCCTTGTTATATGTTTATAATAAGCGTGATTTAAATACATATACTATCAATTTAGATGTAAAGAATAAGGATGGTTTTGAAAATCCAATAACTTTAACATATAATGACGCAAAAACACGTTTAATTGAAATAATTAAAAAAATGTTTGAAAGTATTAATGATTTAAAATTCTTTAAATATGATTATATTAATGATAATTCATATGATATTAAAGACCCATTTGGTCAATATGGTATCTGTAAAGATTTTAATTTCAAAGATTTATTAGATAAGAATAATATTCCAGGATATAGTGATAAGGAAGACTTAGAAAAAACTATAGATGAATATAAAAAATTCTATAATAAAAATATATGTGGCAGTAAGGCAGGAGAATAATATGAATGAATTTAGTATAAAAGACTTTAAATTGAATACAAATTATGTCATTGAAGCTTCTGCTGGTACAGGTAAGACCTATAATATTATTGAAATTGTAGGTAAATTAATAAGTAATAATATACCATTAAATAAAATATTAATTGTTACATATACTGATAAAGCTACTCAAGAATTAAGAAATAGAATTAAAGAAAAACTTATTGATATAAAATCTAGTGAAAAAATTAGTGATGCTGAAATATATACTATTCATTCATTCTGTAAGACTATTATGGAAGAATTTCCTATAAGTGGTAACTTTAATTCTAATATGACTATGATAGATGATTCGCAAATAGATGAGTTTGCAGATGCATATATTAGACAAAATGATAAATGTTTAGATATTATAGTTAATGATAAAGAATCTAAAAATCCAGCTGATGATTTAAAAAAGAAATTAATTAATTTAACTAAGAGATATTATCTAGATAAGGACTTTAATGAAAACACTGATGTTGTGTCTCATGCATTAAATGAAATTAAGGATGAAGAAATTGAGGAATACTTATTCTTAAAGAATGCAAAAGATTTAGATGAGGTATTAAGTGATTCTAGATTTGATTGGTTAAATGAGTGGTATAGACAATTAGTTGTAAGTATTAATTCTCAAAAATTAAAAAAAGATAAAGCTAAGTATCAAAAAATAATTGATATAATGAGCAAATAT
Organism: uncultured Eubacteriales bacterium; assembly: GCA_963628445.1. Taxonomy (GTDB): domain Bacteria; phylum Bacillota_I; class Bacilli_A; order Acholeplasmatales; family Anaeroplasmataceae; genus JAEELC01. The sequence continues at coordinate 5,692 of CAVGEZ010000055.1, read as the reverse complement.
AAAGATGGTTTTACTATAACTAAAAGTCAAAAAAATGATGCTTCGGAGTACAATGATTGTTGGGAAGAATTAAAAAATTATAATGATAATTTTAAGAATATTAGAAAAAAAACTGGGGAAATAGATCTTGAATTTGATTATGATTTATTAAAAGATTTCTACATTAGTTGGATTAAATATAAAGAGGAAAATAAATTAATAGACTTTAGTGACATGATTCGTTCAATGCATGAAGAGTGTCTAAATAATAATGACTTCTTAAATCAACTTCAAAACAAATATAAATATGTAATTATTGATGAATTTCAAGATACAAACCAATTACAATATGATATATTTAAAAGAATTTTCTTGACTGATAATCACAACATGATTGTTGTAGGGGACCCTAAACAATCTATATATTCATTTCAAGGTACTGATTTAACAGTTTATAACAAAGCTAAAGAAGAAATTTGTGAAAAAGGCGGTTTACTTAAATCTTTATCTAAGAATTATAGAACGTCAAGTAAACTTGTTGAGGGTGTAAATGAATTAATAGGATACTTTAAAGATAAAGATAATTCTTTTAATTCGTTTAATGATTTTAAAGAAAGTTCTTCAGTTAATTATAAAGATGATAAAAAAGAATTTAATGCATATTTGGATGGCTTACCATTAGATAAACCTATATGGATTGCAACTGATATAGATGATAATGGTATTAAAGAAATAGATGAAGACAAATATTCAGATATTGTTGTTTCAAAAATAGTAGAATTATGTATGCTTGATGCATCAGGTAAAACTAAATTACAGGTAGAAGAAAAGACAAAAGAGAATGAAACAAATAAAAGAAATGTTTCTTTTAAGGATTTTTGTATCCTTTGTCGTGCAAGATCTGAAGTTAACACAATAATCTATAAGTTAAAGAAATATGGTATTCCATACTTGCAATACAAAGATAGTAATTTGTTTAAAGGAAGAGAATGTGCACACTTTAAAGCTATATTAGAAGCTATCATTATTTCTGATTTTACAGGTGAAAATAGAAAAGTTTATAATAAAGCTCTATTTACTGATTTTTTTGGCCTTGATTTAGCTTTAATTCATTCAACTTATTCATCAAGAGATGATACAATTGAGATGAAAGAATTGATTAAATGGAGAAAATTAGCTTCTAAATATGATTGGGCTGAATTGATTGACGCATTAATTAATGATTCTAATTTAAGAAAAAATAATAGTGGATCAAGTAATATGCAAAGTCTATTTAATTACCTTCAAATCGCTCAATATATCTTGAATAGCTTAACTAAAGATAATAATTTAGATAAGGTGCTAAAAAGATTAAATGATTTAAGTAATTCAAATTCAACAGATGATGATGAGGATAATGCTTCTATAGTTGAACGAGCTAGTGATTTTGACGCTGTTAAAATCATGACTATGCATTCATCTAAGGGCCTTGAGTTTCCTATTGTGATTTCAGCTGGTGGACTAAAGGATTTAAGAAAAAATAGTGATAATAATGCCTACATTCATCACGAGAATAATGACGCAATTATAACTTTGGGTAGATATGCCCCTGATGAAGAGATTGAAGAGTACAAACGATTATTTTATGTAGCATATACTAGAGCTAAATACTTATTAATAGCTCCATTATATAAAGAACTAGACTCTTTAGATTTTATATATGATACTTTGAAGGAAATGATAGACGCAAAGAGTAAGTATGTAACAATAATTACTGATAGTAATTGTCAAAATTTGCACTCTTTAGTATCTAATATATTATCTAAAAATAGTAACACTGTAAGCAATCCAACTGATAACGATAATAAAGAACAAAAACAAAATTTAATTAATTCTAAATCAAGTCAATTAACTCATAAACATTCATATTCATCTTTGACTCACTCTAATCAAGTATTAGATGAAACTATTGTTGAAGATACTCAGGAAGATTTAGATGAAGATGATGCATCGGAAGAGATTAGACGTAGTGATAAAGAAGGTGTAATTGATTTAAATAATGAATTAGATAAATATGATTCAAAGTTTAAAGAAATTAAACCAGCATATGATACAAACACTAATCCTATTACTTTAAGTGACAATTTCCCAAGAGGGAACAGAATAGGTACAATATTACATGAAGTATTTGAAAAAATAGATTTTAAAGACTATCGAGATATAGATCAATTAATTATAGAATGCTTTAAACATGAAGGTCTAACTCATAAGAGTGAATGGATTGATGATGTTAGAAACATTGTAGATAATGTGCTAAATGCAAAATTAGAGGTTATAAATGGATCAATTGATATGAATCAAAACTTTAGTTTGAAAGAATTAAGTTTTGATTCAAGACTTAGTGAAATAGAATTTAATTTTAATTTTAAAGATAATACTATTAAAGATTATTGTAATGGATTTGTTGATTTGATATTTAAAAGAGGAGAATATTACTCTGTTTTAGACTGGAAGTCAGATAGCTTAAACTTAGAAGAAGGATTTACATCTTATAGCGACTATGAAGTATTAAAACAACATACATCTAAACATTACGCTATTCAAAGAGTTTTATATTCATATACACTAATTAAATATTTAAATGAATTCTATAATGGTGAAACGCTAGAAGATACATTTAATAAACATTTTGGTGGTATTTATTATGTTTATCTAAAAGGATGTAATAAAAATACATTTAACGGTATATACTCTCAAACTTGGGATAGCTTTAAAGAGTTAGAGGATGCATATAAGAATATAGTAAAAGTAAAAGTTGATAAGGAGGTTAATAATGGATAATAAAGAATTTAATAAATTACTTGTTAAATATAATCTATTAAGTGTACAATCAACAAAAATCGTTGAATTCATTAATAGTACATATCTAATTAATAATAATGATGTATTAAATTTAATATCAATTATTTTCGTCTTTAATCACTTAGGACATTGTTATACTCCTTTAGATAATTTAAAGAATAAATGTGAAGAAATTCTTAAACGTCAAGAAATCCTTGAAAATGAATTGAATGATAAGTCTATAAGTGATGACTTTGACAAATTAAGAAATGCTTTAGACACAATAAATAATTCAATTGATCTCTTTAAAGCACAATCTAATCTAATAGGTGAAGATAAGTTCTTTATAATAGATCCTAATGATTCAAATATAGTATATATTAATAAATATTATTATGCATCAATTGGTATAAAAGCTTCATTTGAAAGATTATTTAAGAAATCTGACTCAACTAACGCCTCGTTTGATAAATCATTTATTAATTTAGAGTTAAAGAAAAATCAAATAGAAGCTATTACAAAAGGTCTAAATCAAAACCTACTTATAACAGGTGGTCCTGGTACAGGTAAAACTTCTACAATAGTATTCTTATTATTAAATTTATTAAAAGATAAAACTAAAGATGAATTAGATAAAATTGAAATTCACCTAGCAGCACCATCTGGTAAGGCTGCAGTAAGAATGATTGAAAGTATTAAATCAAGCCTAGATGGAAAAAATAAAATAACAGGAAAACCTATTATTGATAAAGAGTTTAAAGATAATCACAAAGATTTAATTCAAAAACTAGAATTATTAAATGGCCTAACTATCGATAAACTATTAGGATATACACCTAATGGTTATAAATATAATAGTAATAGACAAATATCTATTGAAAAGGAAAATATATTTATAATAGATGAAGCTTCTATGATTGATATATTAAAGTTTAATTCGCTATTGAATGCAATACCTACTAATTCAAGAGTA
>CAVGEZ010000055.1:0-1836 GCA_963628445.1 uncultured Eubacteriales bacterium | reverse complement strand
TCTGTTGAAAATGGTGCTGTATTTAATGATTTACTAAATTCAAAACATAAGGTTGAATTAGATGAGTCTAATAGATTTAAAAGTGATACTGATGTTTATAAATTATCAAGATTCATTAATAACAAAAATACAGATTGCCAACTAGATTTTAAAAATATTAATGAGTTTAAGATAGAAGATTTAATAAATTGTGAAGTTAGATATTTTGATGATACTAACTCTACAAAAGAAGATTTAAATAAAGTTATTAAAGATTGGTATCTTAAATATTTCAAAAATATTAATAAAAGTGAAAAGAAACTTTCAATAAATAATGAGTTTAATGATATTAATAAATTAAATGAATTAAAAAGTTATTTAGATAAATCTAAAATCCTTTCAGCAAATAATAATGGTCCTCGTGGAGTTAATACAATTAATAAATATATTAAAGAAGAATTATTTAATGAAAAAAAGAAAGATTATTTTCATGGCCAGATTCTAATGATTACTCAAAACATTGATTCTCTAGATTTAAAAAATGGAGATAACGGTATTTGTGTTAATGTTAATGATAAATATTATTTTATGATTGAAAAATCATATGATAATATTTTAGAAGGCTATCAAGAGATAGGTATATTTAAATTAGCAGGTTTTGTATTTTATCCTATTGGTTTAATTAAGAAAGAATATATTACAATGTCTTATGCAATTACTATTCATAAATCACAAGGCTCTGAATATGATAATGTTTTAATTATATTACCTGAAAATAAAAATAATAAATTATTAACAAGACAAATTGTATATACAGCAATTACTAGAACTAAAAAGAGTTGTTATATTATTTCTAGTAAAGAAACTTTAGAGCATGCCCGAAACAATCCTGAAGAGAGATTAACAAAGATTTTATAATATTCATAAACTATAATAAAGATATTAATTAATGTATTCATTAGTATAGTTTGAAAGGATGATGATTCTATGATTTATATAGATACAATTAAATTACCATCAAGAGAAACCATATGTGACTATTGGTATTCTAGTGTATATCCTTGGAATATATTTTTAAAAAATGAATTTGAATGGATAAATTGTAAAGATATTACTATCTTTTATGGCAATAATGGATCAGGTAAATCTACATTATTAAATCTTATTGCTGAAAGAATAAATGCTAATAGAAGTACGGATTTATTTAAGGATTTTACTTATGATAAAATAACAGGACAAGAGATTCATTTCTTTGATGATTTTGTCAAAAAAATAAATATTAGAACATCTCAAGATGATGATTTTAGATATTTAGAATTGCCTAAGACTATTAAATTAATTACTAGTGATGATATATTTAAGAAAATAGAAAATAGAACTAATCATAATAATAAGACATTAAATCAAATAGCTGATAAGAGAGATGAATATACTAAGATTAAATATAATAGTAATGATTTTAAAGCTTCATCTGATAATTATGATGAATTAGTTAGAATAATAGAAACTAGAAGATTAACTAAAACAGCCTATTCTAAAGTACATTCAGATTCTAAAGAAAAGATGCAATCTAATGGAGAAACAGCCCTAGATTACTTTGAGCAAGCATTTAAAAACGGTGGAATATATTTATTAGATGAACCTGAAAATTGTTTATCTCCTATATTTCAATTAGAATTAATGAAAATAATTCAAGATGCATCTAGATATTATGATTGTCAATTTATAATATGTTCTCATTCTCCTTTTATATTAGGTTTAAGGGATGCGGTTATATATAATATGGATTCTAGACCTGTTATGCCAGAAGAGTGGGAAGAATTAGAAAATGTTAGAATATATTATGAGTTCTTTAAA
>CAVGEZ010000054.1:0-10922 GCA_963628445.1 uncultured Eubacteriales bacterium | reverse complement strand
TATAAAGGACTTAAAAAATTGTGTTTTTATTAAAATTTAACTGGCAAACTCGGGAATTAATTTTAAGAAATGCTTTATAATTAACGTATATAAAGCGTTTTTTTAATGCATGTTTCATTACAATTTAATAAAATTTATGTTATAATTAAATTTCAAAGGAAGTGTTAAGTATGAACGATAATTTTAAACCACTATTATCAATGCTAAATGGTTATTATGGTATTGTAGATAGAAACACTAGAATTATAAAAAAAGTTTATAAGGTGAATGAACTTTTTTGCGAAAATGTAGATATTAACGCATTCCTAGACTTGATTGAGGATAGAGAACATTTGTTGCCTTCAAGTTATGATAGATCTATGTTGGTTCCTTGGGTATTAAAGAATACTTTGACTAAATCTGTTGCGGTAACATTTGCTTCTAAAGATAATAAGGAAAAGAAGTATAAAATACGTATTTATGATGATGAAACACTTCCTGAATATTATTTCTACATCTATAAACCAACTAATGAAATTGAATCTTTCTCATTATTTGATAAATTAACTCGTATTTATTTAAGAGAAGGTATTGAGACAATTATACAAAATGAATTAGATTCTAAAGAAAAAAGACCATTTAATTTAATTATTATTGATGTAGATAATTTTAAAACTATTAATGATATGTATGGTCATTTATTTGGGGACCATATTTTAGTAGAAATATCTACAATGTTGAAATCTTTCTCTAACAATTGCCAAGTTGGGCGTATAGGTGGAGATGAATTTTTAATTATTGATTACACATCACTAGATTATGATTCATTATGGGACAAATTACATACTCTACTTGAAAAAATTAGATATTATGATTATGTGAAAACATATAATTCATTAGATCAAATGAATATTGATAAAGACTTCCATGTGACAGTTACAGCTGGTGTTACAAACTATCCTAAAGATGGAGAAACTTTTGAGGCTTTATTTTTGAAAGCTGATAAAGCTTTATATAGAGGAAAAAGAAAAGGTAGAAATTGCTATATCATATATGATGATGTTAAACATAAAAATATATCAGTTGATAAATCAATTGAATTTGATTCGCCATCTTCAAGAGAATTACTTATATATGAAAAATTAATATATAATGGTTTATTAACATTAGATAATGATGGTACGGTTGAATATAATATTCAAAAATATATTGAATTATTTGGAAATTATATTAAAGCTGATAGAGTAGTTTTATATAAACATTGTGAAGCATTTAAGGATAAACTTGTAGCTTGTTATTGCAATCCTAATATAGAACTTGCAAGCGACAAATATTTAATTAAAGAAGTAGAAGAGAGTAATGATTCTAAATATATGGATTTACTTCAAACTTACAAGAGAAGCAAAATCGATGTGTTAAAAGAATTAAAGCCTGGTATTTATGAATTCTTGCATAAACAAAATGTTAAATCGTTTATTCAATTACCTATTTCTAAAAAAGGTATATTATATGGATTCTTAAGATTTGATAGTGTATTAGAAGAACATAAGTGGAGGGAAGAAGAACTTACACTTTATAATATTATGGCAGATTGCTTATCTAACTATATTACATCTAGTAAAGCAATGCTTGACTATGAATATGCACATGAAAGAGATTCGCTAACTGGTCTTGCATCTTATAATTCATCTCTTGAAAAGATTACATCTCTTTTATCAAAAGAAAGAAAGAGTTTGTGTATTGGAGTAACTGATTTATTTAATTTTAGATTATATAATGATACATATGGATATTCTACAGGAGATAATGTTATCCGTATTATGGCAAGAACTTTAAGTAGCGCTAATTTGAGTTTCTTAGGTAGACTAAATGGAGATCATTTTGTCTTTGTGTCTGAAGCTACTAAAACTAGTGATATTGAAGAATTAGTTAATAGAATATCTAATGATTTTACAAATAGTTTATCAGGTATTAGTGGTGAAGATATGGTAAAGATGCGTTTTGGTCTATATATCACTAATTCACTTGAAACTAATGCTCGTGCATGTATTGATAAAGCTAGACTTGCGATACTTGAACTTATGGGTAAAAAGGATCAAACATACCTAATATATGATACAAAACTAAATGATGAATTTAAGGCTAGACGTGATATTCTTGATGCTTATAGAAAAGAAATTAAAGAAAATAAATTAGAGATATTCTTACAACCAAAAGTGAATGCTAAAACTAATAAGTTAGTTGGTGCTGAAGCTTTATCTCGTTGGAAGAAAGAAGATGGCTCTTACTGGTCTCCTGGTAAATATATTCAAATTCTTGAGAATGAAAATGAAATTGCATCTCTTGATTTGTATAATATTGAACAAATATTAAAATATCAATGTAAGTTACTAGAAGAAGGTAAAAAATTATTCCCTATATCTTTAAATATTTCTAAACATCAAACTGATATTTTAGGATTTGCTGATAAAGTAGAAAATTTAAGAAAAAAATATAATATAGAACATAAATATTTACAAATAGAAATAACTGAAACAGCCTTTGAAAATAATTATGATCAATGTTTAAATGCTATAAAGAAGTTTAAATCATTTGGTTATACTATTTGTATGGATGATTTTGGTGTCGGATATTCTAATCTTGAATTACTTGCAAGTGGTTTATTTGATATTATTAAATTTGATAAAACACTTATTGATAAGACTGATAAGTTTGGTCATGCGGTATTCAAATATTCAATTAACTTAGTGAAATCATTAGGTTTAACTATAGTATTTGAGGGAGTAGAGACTGAAGAACAAGTGGATTATGTAATTAAGAATGGTGGAAGAATTATTCAAGGATATTATTATTCTAAACCTATTTCACTTGACGATTTTAATTTAAAATTTGTAAAGTAATATATTTAATTAATATCAGCCCTATAATGGGGCTGATTTTTAAAAATTATGCTTTATTTTTATTTTCTTTTGTAGTAAAATAAGTCGTATTTAAATAAAGCTATGAAATAGATCGTATTATTTGCATCTAAAAAAAGCGACTGACGGATGGTGAAAGGTCAGATTTGTGGGTAATAAAGGGCTGCTATGGAGCTTAATTATTAGTAATGAAGTGCAGTATTTTATACTGAACTAAGGTGGTACCGCGTATTAAACGTCCTTAGAATTAGGGCGTTTTTATTTTGTTTTAAGGAGATTATTATGAAAGCTTTAAAAAGTTATGAAATTAGACAAATGTGGCTTGATTTCTTCAAGTCTAAAGGTCATTTAGTAGAACCAAGTGCATCACTTGTTCCACAAAATGATAAAACTTTATTATGGACTAATGCAGGTGTTACTCCATTAAAGAAATATTTTGATGGTTCTGTTATTCCAGCTTGTCCTAGAATTACTAATGCACAAAAGTGTATTCGTACAAATGATATTGAAAATGTAGGTAAGACAGCCCGTCACCATACATTCTTTGAAATGCTTGGTAACTTCTCAATTGGTGATTATTTTAGAAATGAAGTATTGCCTTGGGCATTTGAACTATTAACTAGTAAGGAATGGTTTGATATTGATCCTGATAAGTTATACATTACTTATTATCCTGATGATCACACTACAAGAGATTTATGGATTAAGTGTGGAATGAATCCTAGCCATTTAATTCCACTTGAAGATAACTTCTGGGAGATTGGTGAAGGTCCATGTGGTCCTGATACTGAAATCTTCTTTGATAGAGGTGAAAAGTGGGATCCAAGAGGTAAAGAATTAATCGAACAAGATATTGAAAATGATAGATTTATTGAAGTTTGGAATATTGTATTCTCTCAATATAACTCAAAAGTTGGTGTTGATAGAAAAGATTATAAAGAATTACCTCATAAAAATATTGATACTGGATCTGGTCTTGAAAGATTATGTTGCGTAATGCAAGGAACTGATACTAACTATGAAACTGATTTGTTTATGCCTTTAATTAATAAAGTAGAAGAAATTAGTGGTGTTAAATATGAAGGTCAAATGGCATTCAAAGTTATTGCTGACCACGTTAGAACTGTAACATTTGCAGTTGCAGATGGTGCTACTATGTCTAACGAAGGTAGAGGTTATGTATTAAGAAGAGTTTTAAGAAGAGCTGTTAAGTATGCAAAATCTCTAGGTATTAATAAGCCATTTATGGCAAGCTTAGTTGATGTTGTAATTGATATTATGAAGCCTTTCTATCCTTATCTTTTAGGTCAAGCTAATATTGTAAAGAATGTTATTAACCAAGAAGAAAAGAAATTCTTATCAACAATTGAAAAAGGTGAGGCTATTTTCAATCAATATGCTCTTCAAGCATTATCAGGTAACAAGGTTATTAGTGGTGCTGATGCATTCAAATTATTTGATACATACGGATTCCCTTATGAATTAACGCTAGAATATGCTGAAGAAAAAGGTCTTACAGTTGATAAGGCTGGATTTGATGAAGCAATGAAGGAACAAAAGGAACGTGCTAGATCAAGCCGTAAGACACTTCAATCCATGAAGGGTCAAAATGAGGCTTGGATGAGTTTCAAAGAAAAGAGCACATTTGTCGGATATGATACTCTAGAATCAGAGTCAAGTGTTATTGCAGTATTTGATAACGCAGTTGTACTTGATAAGACTCCATTCTATGCTTTATCAGGTGGTCAAGTTTGTGATAAAGGTACTATTCAAGGGGTTAACGTTGTTGATGTAATTAAGATGCCTAATGGTCAACATTTACACTTCCTAGAAGAAAATCCATTTAAGGTTGGAGATAAGGTTAGTGCTATTGTTAATAAAGAATATAGAGACGCAATTAGAAAGAACCACTCTAGTGCTCATTTATTCCAAGCTGCACTTCAAAAATTATTAGGAAATCATATTCACCAACAAGGTAGCTTAGATGCTTATGAATTTATGCGTTTTGACTTCAATAACTATAATTCTTTAACTGATGAAGAAATTATTAAAGTTGAAGACTTAGTTAATACATGGATTCATGAATCTCATGCGGTTGTTACTGAAGTATTACCAATTGAAGAAGCAAAGAAGAAGCATGCAATGGCTTTATTTGATGACAAATATGGTGATATGGTAAGAGTTGTTGAAATGGGTGTATCTACAGAATTCTGTGGTGGTACTCATGTATCTAATACTAGTGAAATAAATGATTTTGAAATTGTTTCAATTGAGTCTATTGGTTCTGGTATCTTTAGATGTACAGCATTAACTGGTCCTTTAGCATTTGAAAACTTGCAAGAAAGTCTAGCTAATAAAAAGAATGATTTAAATACATTAATTCAAAAAGGAAATACTATTGTAGCTAATGCATTAAAAGATGGTATAGAATTATCATTTGTTGATTCATTTAATTATGGAGATGCAAAAGGTTATAGATATGTATTAAAACTTAATGAACATATTAAGTATGTATCTGATAAAGTTAAGGAATTAGATAAGGAATATAACAATAAGAAGAGTCAAAAGGCTTTATCTGACTTAAATAGTTTTTCTTCACTTGTTCAAGATAATAAGTTGTTTGTTAAGTTTGAAAACAATGATTCTAGTATTTTAAAAGACTTATCTGAAGCTTTAGTTAATAAGTATTCACTTGATGTATGTTTTATTGCAAATATTTGTGGTGATAAGGTTACATTTGTATGTGCTACAAATGGTAAATTTAATGCTGGTCAATTAGTTAAAGCTGCTGCTCAAGTTTGTGGCGGTAATGGTGGTGGAAAACCAACAATGGCTCAAGCTGGTGGTAAAGATGTTACTAAGGTAGACGAAGCTATTAATTTAGTGAAAGAGCAAGTTAAATAATGAAATATTTAGGACTTGATTTAGGAAGCAGAACATGCGGTATTGCAATAAGCGATATCTTAGGTATGTTTGCAAGAAGTTATGATACTCTTCGTTTTGAAGAAAATGATTATGATTATGCTTTAAAGCAAATTATAGAAATTTGTAAAAAAGAAGGAATAACTAGTGTTGTACTAGGTAATCCTAAACATATGAATGGAGATGAAGGAATTCGTTCTCAAATCTCTTATGACTTTAAGTCTCGCCTTGAAAAAGAAGGTGGACTTGAAGTCACATTAATTGATGAAAGACTTACAACTGTTGTTGTAGATAAAGCTATGATCAAAGGTGATTTATCTAGAAAGAAAAGACATCAAAAGAAAGATGAACTTGCAGCTGTTGTAATCTTACAAGATTTTTTGGATAGAAAGTAGGTTTATTTATGGAAGATAATACATTAATTATTAACACTGAAGATGGTAAAGAAATTAAATGTACAATACTTTTTACACATCATTCAGATGAATTTAACAAAGATTATGTAGTATTTGTTGATGAAAATAATGTTTGTTCAGCAGCAAGCTATAACGCTTCAGACAACGGTAAAGGTAGTCTTGAAGAAATTAAGACTGAAGCTGAATGGAGTTTATTAGAACGTCTTTTAAATCAATATAACAATGATGATGAAGTTACAACTAGTTCATGTGAATGTGGATCAGGTTGTGAAGGATGTTCTGGCTCTTGTGGATGTGCTAGTGTTGAGGAAGAATAATGGTTGAAATTTCTGATGAATCCAGAAATGAGTTATTAAATTTAAAGTTTAATGACTACATTGAATACATGCGTAAGTATGCAAAAGAAAATAATGTACCAATCATTCAAGATGAAGGACTAGCTTTCTTAAAAGCAATTGTTAAATTATATAAACCTAAGAAAATCTTAGAAATAGGTTGTGCAATTGGTTACTCTGCCTCTATGATGAGCTTATATAGTGGAGCGAGTGTTACCACAATTGAAAGAGATCCTAAAATGTATGAAGAAGCTTCTAAAAATGTTAAAGCATTAGGCTTAGAAGATAAAATTAATATCATTTTTAAGGATGCACTATTAATTGAGGAAGAACTCGAAAAACAAGAGTTCGATATGATATTTATTGACGCTGCAAAGGGCCAATATATTAAATTCTTTGAAAAATTTTCACCATATTTAAAGAGTGAAGGTATAATTGTTACAGATAATATGTTATTTCATGGGCTTTTAGACCAAGAAATTCAAAATAGAAATTTACGTCAACTTGTAAATAAATTAAAAAAGTATCATGCATTTTTACTTGAAAATGAAGAGTATGATACATCAATTTATGATTTGGGTGACGGAATGGCATTATCAATAAAAAAATTGTGAGTCTAACTTTAAAAAGTTAGGCTTTTTAAAATGCAAAAAAATGTGATTGAAATTAATCAATCACATTATTTAATGTTAGAATTTTTTAGCCTTTAAGAATTCCTTATAAGCTCTATAAGCTTCATAAACGTCAGCTTTAGATACAATTTCCATTGGAGAATGCATTGATAGAACTGGTACACCAGCATCTAGAACATACATATTATAGTTTCCAAGGATATAGGCGATAGTTCCACCACCACCTTGGTCTACCTTACCAATTTCACTTGTTTGATAATGAATGTTGTTTGAATCCATTACATTTCTAATCCATGCAAAATATTCCGGCATTGCATCATTACAACCAGATTTACCTCTAGCACCTGTATACTTATTGAATACGATACCATTTGAGAAGTAACAAGAATTCTTTGGTTCGTTTGCATATGAATAAATAGGATCAACAGCACAAGATACATCGCTTGATAACATATAGCTATTAGACATTGCATGTCTTACAGCTAAATTTGAATCTTTACCTTCTAAAGCTAGTAATTCAGCTACAACATTTTCAAACCACATAGATTCAGCACCTGTTGCACCAATTGAACCAACTTCCTCTTTATCAACAAGAATAGCACAAGTAGTGTATTCACATTCTTTAGCATCTACAACAGCACGTAAAGAAGTATAAGCACAAACCTTATCATCATGACCGTATCCAGCAATCATAGATCTATCTAAACCATAATCTCTAGCAGGACCTGCTGGTACACAAGTTAAATCAGCTGATAAGAAGTCTTCCTCTTCAATGCCATATGTTTCATGTAATAAATTCATTACATAATCTTTAACTGCATCTTTCTTGTCTTTATCAGATGGAATGTTACCCATCGTAACATCTAAATCTTCACCTTCAATAGCCTTTGCAGCTGTTTTACCCATTTGATCACCTGATAAGTGGATAAGAAGATCAGTAATACCTAGAACTGGGTCAGTTGGTTTATCACCAATTGCAATTTCAACACAAGTTCCATCTTTCTTATAAACAACACCATGTAATGCAAGGGGAGTAGTTACATATTGATACTTTTTAATTCCACCATAATAGTGAGTTTCAAATAATGCAAAACCACCTTTTTCATATAATGGGTTTTGTTTAATATCAAGTCTTGGAGAATCAATATGAGCTCCTAATACTCTTAAACCTTCTTCAATTGATTTAGAACCAATTGTGAAGCAAGCAAAGTTTTTATCCTTATTAGTAACATAAACCTTGTCACCACTTTTTAAAGATTTAAAACTAGATAATGGCTTAAAACCATTAGCTTCTGCAATCTTAATAGATTCCTTTACTGCTTGTCTTTCAGTCTTTGAATTTGATAAATATTCCTTATATTCATCACCAAATTTAAAGATTTCATCTCTAAAAGCTTTATCGCTATCATTCCATACATTTTTAGAATACATTAAAAACACCTCAATTCATAATAGTATTTTATAGTTTAACTTGATTATTGTCAAACATTTTAATTTTAAAATCTAACATTTAATATTATTTGTAAGTATTAGTCCTAAATTTGAATTTATTTAATAGTATTCTATTTAAAAAATACCATTTATTGTGGTAAAATAGTTAGGCGAAAGAGGGATATTATGCAAGTTTATAAAGTTAGTGATATTAAATTTAAAAACTTATTAACTAAAAAGGTGTTAGCTGATTTAGAAGAATATTTTCCACTAAATATGCAAGAAGAAATACTTCAAAATATTAATGATTATGTATATTTTACAGTAGCAGATAGTTATGGCTATCAAGGTTTTATTGCACTTAAAGAATTAGATAATACCTTAGAAATTAAAGCTATTGGCATTCTTAAAGCTAGACAGCGCACAAAACTTGGAAGTGCGCTAATTAAAGCTAGTATTGATTATGCAAAAGTTAATAATAAGAAATTAATATCTATTAATATAAAAGATGATTCAAGTAAAGATCCTGATTATCTGAAAACTAGAAGATTTTTAAGCAAACAAGGATTTGTAAATATAACAGTATTAGAGACTGAAATTGCACCAATTCTTGTAATGTGTTATGTAATATAAGGAGGAAAGTAATATGTCATGCGATTCAAATTGCTCATCATGTGGATCAAGTGCCTCATGTGGTGAATTAAAGAAGTTTTTTGCAAAAGGCGGAATAATAAAACATATTATTGGCGTAATGAGTGGTAAGGGTGGAGTTGGTAAATCAACAGTTACTAGTTTACTTGCAAATGAAATGGCTGAAAGAGGATATAGAGTTGGAATACTTGATGCAGATATAACTGGTCCATCTATTCCAAAGGCTTTTGGAGTATCAGGTAAATTAAAAGCTGATAGTAATAAATTAATGATACCACTAGAATCTAGTGGGGGAATAAAAATAGTATCAACTAATCTAATACTTGAAAATGAGAGTGATCCTGTATTATGGCGTGGCCCTGTACTAGGTGGAGCTGTTAAGCAATTCTATGATTCAGTTAAATGGCAAACTCTAGACTATTTATTTGTAGATATGCCACCAGGAACAAGTGATGTAGCTCTAACTATATTCCAATCAATTCCTCTTGATGGAATAGTTATGGTTACCTCACCTCAAGACTTAGTGTCAATGGTTGTAGAAAAAGCATTAAATATGTGTAATAAGATGAATGTCAAAGTTGTTGGTCTTGTTGAAAACATGAGTTATGCTATATGTCCATGTTGCAATACTAAAATAGAAATTTATGGTAAATCTCATTTAGAAGAGGTATGTCTTAAATATCATCTTGTACCACTCGCACGTCTTGCGATAAATCCAAACATTGCAAATTTAATGGATAGTGGTAAAATAGAAGAATACAGAACGAATGATTTAGATATCTGTATAAAGGAAGTAGAAGGTATAAAATGAAAAAATTTGGTATTAACTGGGTTAACCTAGTTCTTGGAATTTTACTTATTGCAGTTGGTATTTTCTTTTGTGCAGGAAATACTGATATTCTAACAAAAGTATTATTCGTAATTATTGGTGTATTAATGATTGCATCAAATGTAAAACCATTAATTGATTCAATAAAGAAAAATGATACTATTGATATTGTTACAAGAGTATTATTTATAGTATTTGGTATTATGTTTATTTTCTATCATAATACAGCATTATCAATTATTGTTGGTGTATTATTTATTGTATTCCCTATAATAAAGATAATTCTTGCTGAAAATAAGATGGCAATGTTTGTAGCTAATTTACCAGAATTAATTATTGGTATAATCATATTAATTGTTGGTCCTAGCACAGTTGGACATGTACTATTTGTAGTAATAGGTATATTCTTAATCCTGTTTGGTATAATATCAATATTATCTAGTTTTTATAAACAAGAAATACTTTAAAAAAGAAATCTCGAAGGAATTTTGTCTTTCGGGATTTTTTTAATTATTTTTCAAAAAACTCTTGCAATGATACTAGGTTTTATGTATAATTATATACGCTTGCATTGATACAAGCTTCACATAGATGGACCGTTAGCTCAGTTGGTAGAGCAACTGACTCTTAATCAGTGGGTCTGGAGTTCGAGTCTCCAACGGTCCACCATCTAAATATATAATTAATGGACCGTTAGCTCAGTTGGTAGAGCAACTGACTCTTAATCAGTGGGTCTGGAGTTCGAGTCTCCAACGGTCCACCAAAAGGTAAGGAGACGAACACTAGTCACATAATTGGAATATATTATG
>CAVGEZ010000053.1:0-11185 GCA_963628445.1 uncultured Eubacteriales bacterium | reverse complement strand
AGTTATTATGACAATATTGATGATGTTTTAAAAGATATTGAAGATAAATATATAAGTGAAATAATTAAAGTAACAAAAAATATAGTTGATGCCACTTGTGATAAAGAAATTAATTTTATTTTTGTGGATGATATGGTTAAATATGTTGAAGAAAATAAAAATGTAATCGATCTGTTTTTAAATAAAAGATATAATTATAGATTTGTGAAAAAGTGGAAAGATGCAATAAAAGAACATCTAAGTATGAGATTTAAAAATAAGAAAATTAAAAATATTGAACTTATACAAGAAATGATTTCGGCAGAACTAATAAGTGCTGTTTCATATTGGCTTTTAAATTTTGATAAAATTGATAAAAAGGCATTAAGAGATATTGTATATAAGCAATTAAAAATGTTTGAATAAAATTGAACATTTTTTATTTGTTTGTAGTGTTATTATTTTTGATGTTTTGATATTCTTTAATTAGAGGTGAAAAAATATGTATTGTCTAATTACTGGAACAACAAGTGGAATCGGAAAATGTTTTGCAAAACTGTATGTAGAGAAAGGGTATAATCTTGTTGTTGTTGGAAAAAAAGAAGATTTATTAAAAACACAAAAAATAGAACTTGAAAAAAAATACAATATATCTGTTATGTATATTGTAAAAGACTTAAGCAAAGATGATAGTGCATTAGAAGTATTTAATGAAGTAAAAAAGGAAAATATCAATATAGATGTACTTATAAATAATGCTGGCATTGGAACTTTTGGAAATTATATTGATGTAAGCTGGACAGAGCAAAAAAATCTTGCAATGGTAAATATGGTGACCGTTATGCAACTTTCTTATTTATATGCTAAAGAAATGGTAAGTAAAGGTAAAGGAAGAATTATAAATATTTCATCGATTGCATCTTTTCAACCTGGTCCATATATGGCTATGTATTATTCCTCAAAGGCGTTTGTTCGATCTTTTTCAGAGGCTTTGCATGAAGAATTAAAAGAAAAAGGAGTAATTGTAACGGCAATTTGCCCAGGACCAACTTTAACCAAATTTGAAGAAAATGCTAAAATGGAAAAATCATATATGTTTAAAAAAATGATTACTGATACACCAGAATATGTTGTAAAAAAGAGTTATAAGGCTATAATGAAAAATAAAGCAGTGTATGTTGTAGGATTCCATAACAAGTTATTAACATTTGCAACAAGATTTTTTAGTTTGAAATTTAATAGAAGAATAGCGAAAAAAATCAATAAAGGAAAAGTTAAAGATTATGAATAATAAAATAAAGATTCATGTTTTGCATACAGGAAAAGTTAGAGTATCTCCATATTTACCATATGGAGGAGATAATTGTAGTTTACTAAAGGCTTCTGGAATTACTACTCCTAAAAACAAACGTATTTGGCTACCGGTATCTGCATATTATATAGAACATCCAAAAGGGAAAATACTTGTAGATACTGGATGGCACAGAGATATGAGTCCTAACGGAGTATATGATAAGAAAGCACAAATTAAATCTTTAGGTTCTAGACTGCTTTTCAAAGTTAATCAAGGAATGGTAGAAAAAGAAAAAACTGTTAGTGAACAATTAGAAAAACTGGGAGTGAAAGCAAGTGATTTGGATTATGTAATATTAACTCATTTAGATTGTGATCATGTAAATGGATTAAATCAAGTAAAAGATGCTAAAAACATAATAGTTTCAAATGATGAAATAAAGTGCACTAACAAAAAGAAAATAAGTATTAAAATTAGATATCAAAAAAAGTGGTGGAAAGATACACACTTGAAAGGTTTTGAGTGGAATGGAACAGAAGGTGCTTATGGGAAATCTTATGATTTATTTGAAGACGGTAGTGTAGTTTGTATATCTATTCCTGGGCATTCTGATGGACAATGTGCGGTAAAAATAACTGGAAAGAATGGCAAATATGTTTTATTATTTGCTGATGGTGGATATGGGACAAAATCATGGATGAAAATGATAACATCTGGAATTTCAATGAATAAGGAAGAACAAAGAAAGTCATTAGAATGGATAAGAGAACAAAGTCTAAATAAAAATTGTCTTGAATCACTTGGAAATCATGATCCAGATGTAGTTGAACATTGTATTATATTATGAATATTTTAGTCATTCAACAAATTACAATTTTATATTTGATTATAAGAGCCTTCTGGCTCTTATTTTTATGCTTTTAAATCTTGTTCACTTATTAAAGTTTTCTTATTATTATTTTTTAATCTTGTACACTCTAAAAAGTTTGTTGTATTAAGAATAGAGTGGTAATAGACCCAGCGTGCGGTACAGGCGGCTTCCTTTTAGCTGCTTATGAGCATATGAAGGTTCAAAGCAGAGATATAAGCAAACAAGACTTCTTGAAAAAGCATGCTTTCTTTGGTGCTGATAACACATCTCTTGTTGTTACTATGGCTTCTATGAATCTTTATCTCCATGATATCGGTGTCAACGAAAGCCCAATCGTATGTCAAGATTCTTTACTCGATAAATCAGATAAAGTTTTCGATGTAATTTTGGCTAATCCTCCATTTGGTACAAGACCTCAAGGTAGTGTTGATGTGTCAGCAAATAGACCAGAATTTGAGAAAACATCAGATAATCAAGTTAATTTCTTACAACATATTATGTCTATCGTTAAAACCGGTGGTAGAGTTGGTGTTGTTTTACCAGATAGTGTCTTGACGGATGCAGGAGCAACTGAAAGAGTCAGAAAAAATTTAATGACTGATTTCAATCTTCATACAATTTTAAGGCTTCCTACTGGTATCTTCTATGCTAATGGTGTTAAGACAAACGTTTTATTCTTTGAAAAAGGTAAGCCAACAAAGGATATATGGGTTTATGATTATAGAACCGGAGTACATCACACATTGGTTGAAATACTGCTATTTTTTTATAATCTTCCTATTACTTTAAAATTTATGTATTTAAGTACTTAGCTAAAATTTATAATTTGGTGTGTATTATAATCGTTTCATTTGGTATAATTATGTTAACAAATCAGACAACTGGAGATGTGGAATATGAACGATTTTAATTGGGTGAATTTTTATAAAGAATTAGCACTAAAACTACTAAATTATAAAGAAAATAGAACTGAATTAATTAATAAACTTAAAAATGCTTTTGATTCAAATGGTTTAACGTTACCTACACTTGAAGATGGTGAACTAATTGATATTGATCCATTTACTATTTTTGGATTATTTAATAAAGGCATTAAAAATGATACTAGAATAAAAATTACAGAAGCACTAAAAAAAGAATTTGATATTGATGCAATCGTACCAAATTCATTTGAAGGAGCTCCAGTATTAAATAATCAAAACGCAACTTTTTATTATTTTAAAAAAAATAGAGGAGAACAAGATATTGATTGTTTATGGGGGCTTTTCGAAAATGCTATTGAATATTCAATCAATAATAAAAACGAAAAAATTGAAGATTTAAAAAAATATTTTGATTCGAGTATTGGCTTAAAAGGCAATGGCTGCAGTAAAATAACAATGGGACTATTTTGGATCAATCCAAATAGATTTTTAAATCTTGACGATAGAAATCGATGGTATATTTATGATTCTGGTAAGGTTGATAAAAATATCGTTGAAAATTTACCTAAAATTAATGGAAAAATAAATTGGGAAACATATTTTAAAATTTTGAATAAAATTGAAACTGCTATAAAAGATAAAAAAATTAATGCTGATTCATTCCTTACTCTATCTTATGATGCGTGGGTATATTCTGAAGAAATAAATAAACACAAAAAATTAATAGAAAATAAGCAAAAAGAAAAAAAAGAAGAAATAAAAAAATATTGGGTTTGTTCAGCCGGGGAAAAATCATCTAAATGGGATGAATTTTACCACAAAAATATAATTGCTATTGGTTCAAGTTTTCTTGGTAATTTAAAAAGTTATGACTCTAAAGAACTAATTCAAAGTAAAATGAAAGAACATTATAACGATACAAAATCACATAAAAATGATGGGACAGCTGCTTGGGAATTTGCAAATGTTATGAAACAAGGAGACATTGTATTTGTAAAAGATGGTTACCAAAAGATACTTGCAGCTGGAGAAGTTGTGTCTGATTACTCTTTTGATGATACAATACCAGATGATTTTAAACACATTAGAAAGATTAAATGGTTGAAAATCGAAAACTATGAGCTTAACAATTATTCATTTACTCAAAAGACATTAACTGATATCTCTAAGTGCAACTATATTGATGATTTAATTTCAAAATATTTAAATACTGAAGTTGAAAATAATAATTTATTAAAATATACAAAAGAATCATTTTTAAAAGAAGTATTCATGTCAGAAACTGAATACGATAGACTTTCTAATTTATTATTACAAGAAAAGAATATTATTTTACAAGGCGCACCTGGTGTTGGTAAGACTTTTATTGCTAAAAGATTAGCTTACTCAATAATAGGTGAAAAAGATAGTAATAAGGTCTCCATGGTACAATTCCATCAAAGCTATTCATATGAAGACTTTATAATGGGATATAGACCTAGTGAAAGTAATTCGTTTAAATTAGAAAAAGGAAAATTTTATGAGTTTTGTAATCTTGCAAAAAAAGATCCTGAGAATAAATATTTCTTTATTATTGATGAAATAAATAGAGGAAACCTTAGTAAAATATTTGGCGAATTATTAATGCTAATAGAAGCTGATAAGCGAGGTCAAGAAATATCATTACTTTATAATAAAGAATTATTTTCAGTTCCTGAAAATGTTTATATCATAGGTATGATGAATACTGCTGATAGAAGTTTAGCAATGATAGATTATGCTTTAAGACGTAGATTTAGTTTCTATACTATTAGTCCTGCATTTGATAATCCAAAATTTGTCGAATATCAAAATACAATGGTTAATCCGCATTTTAATAATTTAGTTAATATCGTTAAGCAATTAAATGAAACTATTAAAAATGATTCTACTTTAGGCAAAGGATTCATGATTGGGCATAGTTATCTATCAGAATTATCAAACGATGTATCCGATGAACAATTATTTAATATAATAGAATATAAATTAATACCACTTATTGAGGAATATTGGTTTGACGAAGAATCAAAAGTTAATCAATGGTCAGAATTGCTTAGAGGTTCTTTAAGATGATTAAAATAAAGAATATCTATTATATGCTTTCATATGCATTTACAATTTTAAATGAAAAAGGATATAAAGATATATCTGTGGAAGAATTTGATAATATTGGAGAATTATTTTCAGAAATCTTAATTCATGGTATTGGTTATCAACTAAAAAAAGGATTACATAAAGATTATACTGATGAAAAAGAAGCTTTAACTACAATTAGAGGAAAAGTTGATATAACATCATCTATTAATGATGGAGTTATACTTAAAAATAATCTTATTTGCGAATTTGATGTTTTTAATGAAAATAATCAATTAAATCAAATTATAAAAAGTACATGTTATTACTTAATTAAGTCTGATATATCATTAGTAAGAAAAAACAAATTAAAAAAACTAATGGCATATTTTTCAAATGTTGATTTAATAAATGTAGCAAACATTAAATGGAATGTGAGTATTAATAAAAATTCTCAAAATTATAGATTATTAATATCAATATGCAACTTAGTCGTTAAAGGTTTAATTCAAACAACTGAAGATGGTAATACTAAATTAATGACTTTCTTAGATGAAAGATATATGTGTACTTTATATGAAAAGTTTATTTTAGAATTTTATAAAAAAGAATGTCCTAATATTAGTGCATCTTCTAGTAAAATTGATTGGATTTTAGACGATGATAAAGATTATAGGCTTCCTAATATGCAGTCTGATATTATGTTGACAAAGGGTAATAATATTCTAATTATTGATGCTAAATATTATACAAATAATTTGCAAAAGCATTATGAGAAACAAAGTGTTATTTCAGGCAATTTATATCAAATATTTACATATGTTAAAAATAAGCAACTTGAAGACAAAACAAAATGCGTATCCGGTATGTTATTGTACGCTAAAACAGATTATTATATTCAACCAGATTCAACTTATTTAATGAGTGGTAATAAGATTATTGTAAGAACATTAGATTTAGATCAAGAATTTTCAAATATCAAAGAATCTTTAATTAACATTGCAAATGCAATAATTTAGTAAATCAATATAAGAAACAATGTTTGAAAATCATATAGATTATGAAATGTAATTATATCGTTTAGTCTATAGCTAAAGTTGTTTTAAAACATGTTCCGCTAATAGAATTGTAATAGACTTTTTTATAAAACTAGATATGCTGAGCGGTCACGATAATCCCTGCATTAATTGGGTTCTATAAATAAAGTGGTGTGCTGACTGTAAATAAAGCGGTGTGTATACCAATTATAATCCTATTAAAATGCAGGTAGACTTATATTAAAATCTACCTGTTTTTTCTTGGCTTTGGATTATAAACACCAGTTAAAGTATAATGCAAACAAATTAATAATTAGCCTAAAAAGCGTTTATATGATGACTATGTTGCAATTTATGATGAGTTTTCATGATATATCATTAGCTTCATCTTCAATCTGTGAATAAGATAAGTAGTCATACTTATAATGAATTTTTAAACACACCTCTAAAGTTTATAGCTAACACACCTACTAAGTTTATAGTTGCAAATCATCTTTTCAATTTTACACACCATTTTATTTATAGCTAACACACCCACACCCCTTTTATTTAGAGCACCCTATTTTTTTATTTACTAGGAAATTGTATATTAAACGCTTAATTTAGTAAAAAAAGTGATAAATTTCTTGAGAAATTTTATATTGTAACATCTATATTGTTATATAAGGGCCTATTATATATAAAAAAGGAGGTGAGGATATGAATTACAAAACTAGATTAATTAAATTAAAACTTGACATTGGTGAAACAAAGGTATTACAGTTCTTAACTAATATAAGTAAAAGAGTATATAATACTGGTTTAGCTAATATAAAGAAACATTATGAAGAAACTAATAAACTAATTAGTAAATATGATAATTATAAAGAATTAAAAAATATTGAATTATCATATTTTATTAATAGTGAATGTTTTCAAAAGACTCTATATCGCTTGAAAGCTTCTATAGATTCTTACATTAAACTAAAGGATCTTGGACTAAATCCTAACTTTCCTAATTATCTTAAAAATAAATACTATCCTTTAATGTTTTCATATCTTGGAATAAAGAAGATAAATAATAAGCAATACTTTAAGATTCCTCTATCTGTCCAACTTAAGGAAATCTTTAGATTACTTCCTGAATATCTAAGTATTAAGAATTTAGGAATAAATCCTAAATCTCTAAACATTCCTGAATCCTATTTTCTAACCTTTAGTTTGCCTAAAGCTATAGAGTTAAATAAGATAAAAGAAGTATCTATTATTCCTACACATAATGGACATAGATTTGATATGTCTATTACATATATTGATGATTCATTATATGAGGCTATAAAAGGTAGTGACGTACTATCTATTGATTTTGGTGTGAATAATTTAATGACTTGTACAACAACTAAAGGTAAATCTTTTATTGTTGATGGAAAAAGACTTAAGTCTATGAACCAATACTTTAATAAAAGATTAAGTTATTTAAATCAATATAATAATTATGTACTACATAAGACTGTCATTAATAATGAGATACATTATGTTAAGATTAGTAGAGATGGATTAAAACCGAATGAGACCTTTAAGATAATACAAACTAAAAGAATGATAAGATTAATTGAAAAACATAATAATAAGATTCAAGATTATATCTATAAATCATGTAATTTTATATTATCTTATTGTATTAAGAATAATATAAGTACAGTAGTTATAGGATATAATAAGTCGTTTCAAGCTAGTTCATTTGAAACAAGCTCAAATAAGATGAATAGACAAAACAATCAAAAGTTAAATCTATTCCATTTGGTAAGATAAAGAATAGACTTGAGTATATTTTAAAACTACATAATATTAAAGTAATAATACAAGAAAAATCTTATACATCTAAGGCTTCATTCTTTGACGGAGACGATATACCAAGCCTTATTGAAAATAATAAATATATTTTTAGTGGAGTAAGAGTTAAGAGAGGATTATATAAAACTAGATCAGGTAAATACATCAATGCAGATGTAAATGGTTCTCTTAATATATTAGCTAAAAGTAGTGTCTGTGATAAAAATATTATAGACTATCTAAGACATACCGGTGTGAGCACACCTATGAGATATACTATTTTATAGTAGTAATCATAAATAAGGGTGCTTTAAGCACCTAAGATGAAATCTATTTAGATTTCACTTTGTTCTTCTTAAATTGAATATACAATTTAATATACTGAATTTCTTCAAGTACTGTAATTATTGATAGTAGATAATATTAGTTTTGTTTCTTTATTCGACTTAACTAAGACAAAATCTCTAACACTTCTATGTTTGACAATAAAATAAATAATTGTAAAATTAATTTAAGCTGATTTTTTAACGTAACATAAAAAGACATTTGAATAATATTTAAATCATATGAAAGGAGTTAAAATGAGAAAAAAGCTATGTTTAGTTTTCACAATTTTTAATAGTATTTTTATTTTGTTCTTGTTTGTTTACATAATTGTTGATAAATATAATATTAGTAAAAATGCTAAAGATATATTTAATATGAACATTAATAGTATTGTAGAAGTAAAAGCTACAACCAATGCAGTTGGTGAATCATATGGAACAGGAGTAATATATGATTCAAGTGGATTGATAATCACTAATGCACATGTTATTAGTTATACAACACTTTCTGAATCTAAAACCTTTGATGAATATGAAATAAGGTTTGCAACTAAAGAAGATTATCAAAGTGCGACACTTGTTAAATATGATCTTGAGATTGATTTAGCAATACTTAAGATTAGTGATGAAAGTATGCAATATAATTCTATAAAGTTTGGAAAAGATAATTATTCTTATGGTGATAAAGTTTATGCAATGGGTAATACATCTAATTATGGGATAGGTATTAGTGAAGGTACTATTAGTGTTCCGGAAGTAAATATTATTTATAATAATATATTTAGAACAGTTATACAGTCTAACATAGATATAGCATCAGGTAATAGTGGTGGTGCCCTACTTAATGATAAAGGTAAACTTATAGGTATCACTACTTTTAGAACAAAGGATATCAAGGTAATGTTAATTATGGATTTGCATATTCAATTCCATTAAAAATAGTAAAACAATATATTGGGGAGAATTAAAAATGAGAAAAATATTTAAAAAAATAAGTGTATTAATATCCGAATTTATTGTTGTTGCATTGATATCATATATGTTTAATAGTAATCAAATTAATATTTCAACACCAACTAGGGATGTTGAAGTTACTAATGGAAATATAAGTAAAGAAGCAATTTTTAAAGAATTTGATAATGTTGAAGAAAAAGTTATTGATGGTTTTTATTGTATAAAAGCTTTTAAAAAGTATTCTAATAATGAATTTAATGAAATTGATCTATGTAGCGATACAATGGCGAGTGATGTAAATGTAGAATATCAAGTGGGATATGATTATACTCATGAAAAAATCATGGTAGATATTTCCATTAATAGTACGATACCAGAACTGGATGAGTTGGATTTATCTTTGTTAGTTGGTGATGTTGTTTATAAAGATGATGGTAGCATAGACGCGCAATTTACAGATGAAGATGGTACTTTTTATTTGAGCGAATTGGATGATTATTCATTAGTTCAAAATTGTAGTTGGTTAACAAAAATATTAAAAAAAACTGCATTCGTTGTTGGGGTTGCAGCTGCAGTCGTAATAGGTGTTGCTGCCAGTGTACCTACATTAGTTGTAGCTACTGTTGCTTATGTTAGCAGCATCGTTTCAATGTCGGTTATAAATAGTTTAGAGGCTAAACAACATAAAACTGCTCTTGAAAACTATAAACATAATTGTACAATAAAATTTCCAGTTAATAATAACACTACAAACGATGATAATAAATTGTATGGATTTGTTACAAATCAAGGTTCAAAAGAATTTGAAAAAATGAAACTAGGAGAAAAATCCAACTTAAAAGTTGCAGGATGTGAAATAATAGCTTCATATAATGCTATGAAAATGATTGAAAAAAACACTGATTTTGCTAAAACGGCCTTCGATATTGAATGTTTAGATATACTATTTTTATCAAGTGGTGAGTATGGTTCTAATCCATATGATTTGGGATGTTATTATAAAAAAAGAATGGCTTCGTATAAATATACATCAAATATTTTAGAATACTATAGTTATATGGCTAAAAAAGATGTGGTGTCAGTTGTATCGTTTGCAAACAAAAATTTTTTTGAGAATGGATTGCACACTTTTACAGTTTCAAAATCAAATGATAAAATCTATACGTTTAACTCGGATTATAGTAATAATTATAATACATTGGATAATATCACTAATTGTGGGAATGGATATAGTTCGTTTTTATGTTCTTATGTATTTATAGATGGGTGGGCAAATTAATTTATGAATAAAAGAATTAAACTTGTTTTTTTTATTACGATAGCGGTAATTTCACTAACATCTTGTATATTCCCTAAAAGAAGTAAGAAAATTAGTCCATCAGATTATCCTGATGTTGTTTGGGTTTCAACAAATGATTTGTTGGAGTTATACAATGGTGATAATGGTATGTATGGTTTTTTAAAAAATGATTATGAAAATATAATAATCACTATTAGTTGGAATAACACCTGTGAATATTATACAATTTATACAGATGATGTTGAGAGAAGTGTTCTTTTGAAAGGTCAAATAAGTAATATTGAAGATATGATGTTTAAATTAACTGTAGAAGAAGATAAAGTATATGACAATAAATACAAAGAATTTATTCTAATTGAAAAAAAGATTGTATCGGTGTGTGAAAATAAAAACATCAAAAATATAAGCCAAATTTTTAATTAAATGTATAGTGAATTTAACCTTACTGTAATTCTATATGCTGACAGCATAAGAAATTATGTTACAAGAAAAGATTTTGCCTTATCTACTTATTATATGTTACAAATAGAGTTTGAATATGGAGATATTACTTTTAACACCCTTCAAATTTCTTTAATTAATAAAGGTTTTCATATTA
>CAVGEZ010000052.1:0-11211 GCA_963628445.1 uncultured Eubacteriales bacterium | reverse complement strand
ATAGGCACAAATTGATCCGTATAGACCTGCACCTACAATTAAATAATCGTACATAAAATCACCTATTTACGTTTTCTTATTCTTAATTTTAACAATATTTTATCCCAAATAAGTTGTATCTTAGAAGCCCCGACAATACAAGTAGGATATGATTTAACCCTAAATTTATTCTTAAATACATATACAGTAAATAATCTTTCAGCTAAATAACCATAAAGTCTCTTTTCTTGATCATTATATCCACTCATATCAACCTTAGTTTCTAAATGAGTTAAAATATTAAATAACCACTCATAATAAAGATCAAATTGTTCTTTAGTAGTTATTAACATATTAAGTAAATAACTCTTTCTACCATTTAAAACCTCGTGATATGTATCAAGATAGTCAGGACATACTTCTTTAATAGTTTCTTCAAGTTTCTCTAAATCACACTCTCTAACATTTCCTCTAATAATATGACTGCGAATATTAATTAATGGGTCATGTAATTTAGTAGCTATAAAATCATAAGTTTTTAAATCACGTTCTATCTGTTTTTCATTAACATATGATTTGATACTAGATGAAAACTTATTTTTAGTAAGTATTCTTCTGTAGTGAGCAAGTCCTACTACATCACTTGTCTTATCATTCTTCCATATCCAATAACCACAAGTAAGCTCGCAATAATTAGGATTCTTATTACTAATATTATCAAGTGTATTATCTGCGTATTCATAAATATTATCTTTTTTATTAGCGTTTACTAACATATAATGATAATTTTTAGGAAGTGGATTATCAACTTTTTTATGTGTTGCAACATAAATATTTATCTTCATTTTATATCCTTCCTTTGTTTTAAATAAACCTTATAGTAAGGAGTATGTCTTATTTTCTTTTGATGTCCTAAATAAGAAATAACTTTACGTGGAAGTATCTTCTTTAATATACGTCTTGGAAGCTTATCTTTTTTATCGCTCCAAGAACCAGCACAATGGTGTTCTGCATAACCTCCAAGAGCTTTTTTAGATATTTTATAACGTTCAAAATAATGCTTAGGATATAATTTAATACCACACTCTAATTCTTGATACTTACCTGACAATCTAAAATCTTTAAAATTATCAATAAAATATTTAGTAATCCAATCATTAGATACAGTAAGTTCATGCTTAGACTCATAATCACTAAGTAGTGTATTAAGCCATGAAAGGATAATAGGATTTTCTTTTTCTGTTCCAATAAAAGCTGTACCAATAGATGTATCAAATATGTATCCCATAACTATTTTGTTATCAACAAATTCATCAATTGGTTTAAACATTTCTACATCAGTATCAATATAGAATCCACCAAACTTATAAAGAACAGTAAAGCGGAAGAAATCAGCTAAAAAACCATACTTCTTATTTTTAATACAATCTTTAACAAACAAAGAATCATCATAGTACTGGCTAAAGTCTTCATCAGTCCAAACGTGTACTTGAAAGAGAGGATTAAGTTTTTTCCATCCTTCTACATAATCTTTATATATTTGTGGCATTGGAGCACTTCCAAGCCAACATGCATGAATTATTTTAGGTATCATAAATTACTCCTTAAATTATACAATCATGAATTTTTTTAGAAACATTTTTCCAATTATAAGTACTAATTAATCTTTCTCTTTCAGATTCAGTAATATCTTTAATATTATGTAAATCTATTTGATTAACATAGTCATAGGGATCAAAATAATTTGCAGCGTCTCCGTATAACTCTTTAAACACTTTAATATTAGATAAACAAATACTCTTAACCCCGCAGTAAACAGCCTCAAGAGGTGGTAATCCAAAGCCTTCATAAGTTGATGGCAATATAAATGTTAAAGCGTGTTCATAATAATATTTTAATTCACTATTATCTAAATAACCAGTAAAAATAACATTAGGAAGTTTAGATAATACTTCTTTAGTCTCATCACTTACTCTTCCAATTATTACAAAATTAATATCTTTAGTCTTTCTTGCAAGTTCAACTACATATTTAAAGTTCTTATTAGCTGTAGCACTACCTACTGATAAAACATAAGGAACATCCTTAAAATTAGCTGGTCTCTTAGAGTCAATATTATTCCAATGATCTCCACCACTATAACAAACATTAATTTTATCTTTATTATATTTAAGTACACTAGATATTCTATCTTTAGAAAAGTCAGAAACAGTAAATACTCCTTTGTGTCTCTTAAAACGAAATCGAATAAAGATTCTGTTTTTTAGCGCCCACAATTTATTGTTTCTACCCTCTTTTTCAAAAGCCGTAACATCATGTAAAACTACATAATCTTTCTTAAATAAAGGCGAAAAGTTAGACATAGCTAGTACTTCGGCCTTAAGCTTTCTTGCAATATGAGCTAAAGTAATAAATTGCCAGTACTTATTATTTTTCTTACCCTTTTGAATAATCGTAATATTTTTAAAAGACTTAAGTTTTGATATGTCTGTGTCTTTACTAATCGCAATATACCAATTTATATCAGTATACTTAACAAGTTCTTCTAACACACACCAATTAAATCTTTGAACCCCTGTAACCTGTTTAGCTACAAACGATCCATCAATTAAAATATTTTTCATAAATACTCCTTAAAATATGTATTTAAATATAAGTTTTAACATTGAAAATATATTTCTTCTCTTTAAATAATTTAAATTCTCATTCTTTTTAATACTATTATATTCTTTCAAATACATTTTATACGCTTTACCAATATAATTACTATTCCATGGTTTCCAGTTAGCATAATGCACAATGTAGGCTTTCTTTAGTCTTTTATTACTAAATAGCTCCTTAACACTATAATAAATAGTATGAGAATTATATACCTCATCAATCTCATCAAATGAATCATAATAAAAATGATTCAATATATCTTGATCATGATATTTAATTACATCTTTATTAGATAAAATATAATCTATCATCTCATTTTGAGCTACTATATCTTTACTATACTTAAAATCAAATAATATAACACCAGAATTAAAATATTTAGTGTCAACACCACAAATATTTTTAATGTGATCCTTCTTATTCTTATTCATCTTTATATCAAGTGCAGCTGATATAAAATTATGAGTGTCCCTTGAATATAAATCACTTAAATTCTTTCTAACAAGTAAATCACAATCTAAATATAATACCTTATCTAAATTACTTAATACATAAGGTATCATTATCTTAAAATAAGCTGTATAACTTTTATCATATCCCATTTTAGGAAGGCCTGTGAAATATTCATCAGACATCTTTATATAATTAATACTAGAACCAAACGAATTAACATAACGAGTCAAGTCAGCTTGATCAGTATCAGTCAAATCATTTTCAAGTAAATAAATATTAATTTCTTCCTTATTTGTTTCAAATAAACTCTTTAAAGCTACTTTAAGCTGTCCTATATAGTTTTTATTTACAACAAAACATATATTCATATTATTCTTCCTTAATGGTTTCATATAACTTCTTATGATCAATTATAACAATAACTACACAAGATAGTGCAATACCTAATACTAAAGAAATAATTACAATAAGAGCTAAAGAGATATTCCCACTTACCTCAATTACATTAGTAGAATTATATTGAACAGTAATATTTGAATATACTAGTTTTTCAATATCATTTACATCTTTAGTACTACTCTTTAAAGAATCAAATATATCACTAATAGTCTTTTTATATTGAGTAAATCCATCTTGATTTATACTATTCTTCATTTGATTTAATTCTTCAGTTGTATATACTTTATTAATTTGAGTATCAGTTATCAAATTATCAGTAGTATAAGAATTAGCTAAAAACTTTATCGCAAGACTCTTAACACTACTCTTTGTTTCATATAATGAATCTAGTAATGTATAATAAGTACTATCTACTATAGTGTTAGATGCATTAATTAAATCTATTTTATTCTTTAATGTTAAATACTCTTCTATTTTAGAATTCAAACTTAAAAGTAAGGAATTCTTTCTCTCACTAAAGTTATCTACATAACCATTAGTAATAGCTTCATTTTTTAAGCTATTAAAATCTACATTTAAGAATGTTTTAGTAAAATTATTATATTTATTCATTAAATTATTATAATCACTTGATTTTAATCCACTCAAATTATTAGTAACAATATTTTGATAAGCTTGATTTAAAAGAGTGTATTGTTCACTCATAAAATCAATTTTTTGTTCATAATTAAGCGATGACTCAATATATTCTAAATTAGATTGATAATTAGATGAATTGATTTCAACTAATCTTTCAATAGGTAAATATAATAATGCTTGAACATATTCTCTAGTTAAACTTTCACTTCTTATTGCTTTGGCTGAAAGAGTTAGAGTATATGTTATATCTTCTGTTCCATTCTTAGATACACTAATTAAGTTATAATTTAGGATATTATCTACATCAATTGATTCAAAATCTTCTTGTTTACTTTTTGCAGCATTTAAATAATAACTAGATACTAAATTTTTATAATCAACACTATTATTAATAGTTGTATTAGAGTAAGAAAATGTTACATCGTATTTAGTTCTTGGCTTACTAACTCCAAAATATAAAGCAAGGCTTAAAACAATAGTACAAATTACAGTAATAAGTGAAAATAAAAGTTTTCTTGCTAAAAATAGATTAATATAGTCCGTTATATATACTTTATTTTTTTCCATATAATTCTCCTTTAAAAATAAAATGGTAATACTTGATGATATCCATTAATTACAATGAAGTATATCATATAAAATCCATAAGATAAGATATATATAAATCCTATCACACCTTTTCCAATCTGCTCTTTCTCACGATTAAACAAATATGGTATCAACAATATTTGATGAAATATAAAATAATTTGCAATACGTGATGTTAATTCTGATACTTTCATAAATAATGAAAGGTATGAGAAAAGAAACGCAAATGTTTGAATAACTAGTAATGAATAAGATTCTTTATTTATGTTCTTCTCATTATATAATAAAAAGAAACTAATTATAAGCCATAAGAAATTAATTACTATATTTAATAAATTACTTTCTCCGTTATTAAATTCACTATTAAAGTAATATGCATATTTAGTAAAACCAATTATGTAAATAAATACCTTTGATAAAATTGGTAATAAAATAATAGATAATATTATAAGTTTTAAATAATGTTTCTTTATAAAGTTCGAATTAATAATGAAATATATTGGAATCATGATTATTGCACTTTTATGAAATATAAATGCAAGTAATACACATATTAAATACTTTATAAGTTTTCTATCAACTATATAATTAAATCCTAGAATTAAAATAATAATTGCAATAGATTGTCTAACATTATTTAGTGATGTGAAATAAAATGTAGATAGTAATGTTGCAACTAAGCACACACATAAATTAGCTGACTTTTTTACTGCAATATTGCACAAACAAAAACTAAATATTAAACTAGTCGAGAGTACAAGTATTCTTGCATTAGTTGAAAACAGTTGTAATATTTGAATAAAAAGAACAAATCCTCTTTCACTGTATTCATCTGTTGATCCATTAAGTATTTTGTAAAATCCTGGTACATAGGTATAATTTAAATCAGTTCCTACATTAAAGTTTCTAAGACCTGTAACAAGACCTAAAAATAGAACAGCAAGACTTAGAAATATTATATATTTAGTATAATAATCATCTTTAACCTTTAAATTATCTTCTGTTTGATTTGAATAAAAATCGTCCCTTGAATTTAGATATTTTGTATAATATTCTTTTGAAAGTGTTAATAAAACTAAAGTTATAAGAAATATAATCAAATATGCATACAAAATATCACATCCTTTTTAATTAATCATTAACATAAGCTTTAAAATGATGAGCTTCTACTCTCTTTTCTACAGGAGGTGGAGTCATATAGTCATTAAAGTAGCCTTTTAGCCACCTATCAGCATCATTTGGCACCTTAAACATTACGCTCTCAAATTCAAGAGTCTTGTAAGGCTCAAGCGCGTCAAGAGAAATATACATATTATCAAAACTTGCAATGTTAGCTAGATATCCATCCCTAAATTTTTGACTTCTAGATAATTTATCAAGTTTTTTGATAAAGTAATCTTTAGGCAATATTAATAAAGCTATATAAGTAATCTTTTTAATTATATTATTATTCTTAAAATCTTGGAAATTCTTAAGTCTATTAAGTCTTAAATAACGTTCACGTTTATTAAATAACTTATCAACCTTGAGCTTATCACTAGACACACTATCATAAACAAAGACATCAATGTTTACATATTGTTTACTCTTTTTTTGATTATGTTCATATAGTGTAGTATTGATATCGCATACTTTTGCATATGCAAAATAAAAGTCCTTTTTATTTTGATATGTGTAGCATCTTAAACTTGTATTATTGTCTTTATTGAAAAGACTGGCAAATTTATCAAAGTTTTTTCTTGTCATTCCAATATCAATATCATCATCCCATGGGATATAACCTTTATGACGAACTGCACCTAAAAGAGTTCCACAATCTAGAAAATAATCTATATTATTTAAATCACAAAATTCTTTAACACTAATAAGTATTTCAAGTTGTCTTTGTTTTATTTCTTTTAAATCTATTTCACGCATGATTATTCCTCACTAATAAAGTCTATTGACTCTACTCTTTCTACTAAATCTTTCATTCTATTTGCATGTTTAACATGAATAGTATTATTTTGATATAACTTTAAAGAGTCTCTATCTAAAACCTTAACTAAGAACACTAAATCACTTGATTGTGACTCATTTAAATAGATTTGTGCATCTACTACTTCTTTTATTTTTAATAAAGTTAAAACAGAGGCCTTTAATGATTCAAAAGCCTCTTTTTCTTTATTATTATCTTTTACATTTTTACTAAAATTAAAAAGTATAATATGATTAAACATAATAAAGCCCCTAGTCAGCAATCTTGCCGTTTTCTAATGTAATTATTCTATCACAAATAGATAAACTTGACAATCTATGAGAAACAAGGATTATTGCGTGATCTAAAGCTTCTTCTTTTAAACTTTTAAGTATTATACCTTCATTCAAGCTATCAACGTTACTTGTAGGTTCATCTAATAATATTAAACTTGCGTTAGAAAGAAATGCTCGCGCTAAACCTAAACGTTGTTTTTCACCAGCTGATATATTTTCACTCTCATTAGAAATAAGAGTATTATATCCATCAGGAAGAGATTCAATGAATGTGTCAATCGATGCTTTCTTACAAGCCTCTTTAACTTCGTCGAGCGTTGCATCTAGTTTTGCAATAAGTAAATTATTTAAAATAGTATCTTTAAAAAGGTAAGTATTTTGAGATACCATTGTTACATTATCTCTTAGGGAGTGAGTATTAATTTGATTAATATCAATATCATTATATAAAATCATATTATCATCAACTTTAAAGAAACAAAGTAATAGATTAAGTATTGTAGATTTACCTGAACCAGACTCACCACATAATCCTACAATTTCACCCTTTTTTATGTTAAATGATACATCTTTGATTATTTCTTCATTTTCGTACTTAAACTCTAAATGATTAACTTTCAAATTTTCAAAATCAAAATTAGCACCATCAGTAATATCTTTTGTAATAGGCTCTTCTTCCATTAAGTCAATTAGTCTATTACCAGAAGCTAGAGTTTGAGTTAAGTTTTGAGGTAATACTGCAAGACTTAATACAGGACCAAAACTAGCTGTCATTGATACAATTACAACAAGTAGACTAGCAACAGTTATAGAACCAGACTTAACAAAATTAATACCCACAAATAAACTAATTACAATAGTTAGTGAGATTACAAGATTAGTTACTGCAAGTAATATACTAGATTTATTCTTAATCTTTTTATTTAAGACAAGTAGATTTCTAGATTTAGAATCAATTATAGCCTTAAAATCATTATCACAATTATTTAATGTAATTTCATCTTTACCTTTAACATAGTCAAGGTAGCTAGCTGAAAGGTTTGAGAATTCTTTTCTATAAGTCATACCCTTTTTAGAATATATTTTATTTGATATTGTAGGGATTACTACTCCTACAATAAAGTAGGCTAATATAAGAATTAAAGCTAAATAGTAATTAGAAATTTGACCTACAAATATAAAACTAATAATTGAAGTAAGTAAGGCTATTATTATAGGAGATATAGTATGGGCATAGAATACCTCAAGTGTTTCAATATCACTTGTGACAAGTGCTACTATAGAACCCTTCTTCTTAGTTAAT
The DNA here is from genome assembly GCA_963628445.1 of uncultured Eubacteriales bacterium. GTDB lineage: Bacteria > Bacillota_I > Bacilli_A > Acholeplasmatales > Anaeroplasmataceae > JAEELC01. The sequence goes on along the minus strand of CAVGEZ010000052.1, from coordinate 2,936 downwards.
AGATTAGCTGGAGCTAGTTCTCTTAATTTTGCAAAAATCTTATCACGTAAGATTGCAAGAATCTTAAATGCAATAAAATGATTAGAATATTGTTCTAAATATTTAAGTAGTCCTTTTAATACTCCTGATACAATACATAATGTAAGTAATACATTAAGGCTTAAATTCACTAAAGATGAGTCAATTAGTTTTGCAACAGCAAGACTTCCAAATACAAGTACTGATGTACCAAGCAAGTTACCAATAGTACCATTTAATACTGCAAGAAATAATACTAAGGTAAAAGATCCAATAAGTTTGAATAGCCTAAACATTATTACAAAAGCATTTCTTCTCTTATTCATAATCTACTACCTCCTTATATTTTTCTTCCTCACTCTTTTGAGCGTTATACAAGCTTGCATAACCTTGTTCTTTATTCATAAGCTCTTGATGAGTGCCACTTTCTTTCAAAATTCCATCTTCTAAATAGAAAATATTATCACTAGATACAACATTTTCAAGTCTATGAGATATTAAAATAACTAGTTTAGTTTTAGATAATTCTTTAATTTTATTTATTATTATCTTTTCACTATCTATATCAATACTTGATGTAGCCTCATCAAATATATAGATATCTTTATTGCTAGATAAAGCTAAAGCTAGCGCTAAACGTTGACGTTCTCCACCGGAAATATTGTTTGATTCCTCATTTAAAACTAGATCAAGACCACCTTCATGCTTAACAAATAAATCTAGGTTTACGTCTCTCAAATAGTTAAAGCACTCATTATCTGTTATATTTGGATTATATATCTTAAAGTTATCTTTCAAAGACATACTTAAAATATATGAATTATAAGAAATAATAGCTAAATGTGAATAATATGATTTTCTAGATAAATCATATAGTTTAGTTCCACCTACAGTAATATCTCCTCTATCAGTTTTAATTTCACCCTTAAGAAGTTTTACTATAGTAGATTTACCACAACCACTCTTACCTACTATTGAATATAGACCAGTTTGTTCAAAATCCATATTAATATTACTTAATACATCACGAGACTTATCATATGAATAAGATAAGTTCTTAATTGAAATATTAGTGTTCTTTACCTCTTCAGTTCCAAACACTTCTTCACTCTTATTAATAATAGAAAGAATCTTCTTCCCTGCAGTAGCTCCGTTCATTCCAATATGGAAGGCTGAACCAAAACGTCTCATAGGAAGGAAGAATTCAATTGAAGACAATATTAAGAATATTAAACCTGTATAACTTGAATAAATATTTCTTGAAGAAAGAGCCACAACAATACCTATTGCAGCACCACCATATGCAACTAAATCCATAATAGTTGTACTTGCTAGTTGCATAATAAGTACCTTCATAGTTATTTGTCTAAATTCTTCAGCCTCTTCGTTCATCTCTTTATGTTTAGCTAAATCTGATTTATATATCTTTAAATCTTTAAGTCCACTAGATAAATCTAAGAAAGTTTGACCCATTGATAGATATTTATCCCAATACTTTGCAAATATCTTTTTAGCATATTTTGATACTAAAATAATAGATATTGGAATAAATGGTACAAAGATTAGTAATGTTAAACTAGGCCAAATATTAAATGGTGCGTTAAGTATAAATAATATAAATGGACTAATTACTGCATAGAAAAATTGAGGTATATAATCAGAATAATACATATCAAGTTGTTCTATTCCCTCAAGTCCTAATTGAGTTAAAGCACTATTAGAATATCCAGTATTACCAATTAATATAGCTTCAAATAATTTATTTCTAAGTTCATATTTCACGTTATAACTCAATTTATCCTTAATACGTACTGTAAAAACGTCACATACAACTCTTAAAATTATACTTATTACAAGAAGTATTATATATAAAGTATATAAACTAAAGTGTAAATCATAAATATTTTCAATTGTAATATTTATAGTATTAGCTAAAGAATATGAAAATAAACATATAGAAAAAAGTGATAATACTTCAAGTACTACTACTATAAATATGTATTTTTTATTAGAACCAAGTAATTTAAATAAATCCTTATCTATCATATTGTTCCTCCGTTTGTTAAAACTAACATATTTTAACATAATTTAAAAATATTAACAAATAAAAAAACTCGTAAATTAATACGAGTCTAATTATTCACCGCTCTTATCAAATAATACCATCCAAGCTCCCTTAAATAAAATTTTTAAATCAAGGAATATTGAACGAGATTCAATATATTTTAAATCAAGGTCAACCCAATCATTAAACTTAATCTTATTACGATCATGTTCTATTTGCCATAAGCATAATAAGCCACCTTTTACAAGGAAACGTTGTTTTTGATAATCAGTATATTCTCTAACCTCATTAGGTAAAGCTGAACGAGGACCTACTACAGATAAACGACCTAAGAATATATCCCAAATTTGAGGCAATTCATCAAGAGATGTTTTTCTTAAGAACTTACCAATTTTAGTAATTCTAGGATCATCTTTAAGTTTGAATGCAGCACCATCCGCTTCATTTATTTCATATTTTAACAACATATCCTTCATAGCCTCAGCACCAGGACACATTGAACGAATCTTATGGAACTTTATAATCTTTCCATTCTTTCCAACTCTATATGATGTATAAATAGCACCTCTTACACTCTTATCTTTAACACCATTAGGGTCTTTTGATACTACTACATTATATCTTTTACCATTCTTTGATAAATATTTACCTTTTTCATCCTCAGTAATAGACATCTTATAAGATTTAGCACCAAAGTCTTCTATCCACTTTATTAACATCAATAATAATATAAACCATCCAAATAATAATAAGAAAACAAATGAAGATAATATATCAAATAATCTTTTTAAAAATTGATATACTATCTTTTTCTTATAATTAATAGTAATTTCTTTTGGTCTAAATTCACAAT
>CAVGEZ010000051.1:0-11241 GCA_963628445.1 uncultured Eubacteriales bacterium | reverse complement strand
TATGTACGATTATTTAATTGTAGGTGCAGGTCTATACGGATCAATTTGTGCCTATGAACTAAAGAGACTAGGATACAATGTACTTGTAATTGATAAAAGAGATACAATTGCAGGAAATATCTATACAGAACAAATTGAAGGAATAAATGTCCATAAATATGGTGCACATATATTCCATACCTCAAACAAAGAGGTTTGGAACTATATAAATCAATTTGCAGAATTTAATAATTATATTAATTCACCTATTGCAAGATACAAGACTGAATTATATAATCTTCCATTTAATATGAATACTTTTACTAAACTTTGGTCTGATGTTTATACACCTGAAGATGCAAAGAAAAAAATAGAAAGTGAGAAGGCTAAGTATCATATTGACGCTCCTACTAATTTAGAAGAACAAGCTATTAATTTAGTAGGTACTACTATTTATGAAAAGCTTATTAAAGGATATACTGCTAAACAATGGGGTAGACAATGCAGTGAGCTTCCTCCATTTATTATTAAAAGACTTCCTGTAAGATTTACATTTGATAATAATTATTTTAATGATTCCTATCAAGGTATTCCTACTAGAGGATATACTAAAATAATTGAGAAAATGTTGGCTGGTATTGAGGTAAAATTAAATACTAATTATTTTGATCATAAGGAAGAATTAGACACAATATCAAAAAATATTATATATACTGGTCCTATTGATGAATACTTTAACTATAAGTTTGGAACTCTAGAATATAGAACTGTAAGATTTGAAACTGAAATACTAAATTTGACTAACTATCAAGGTAATGCAGTAGTTAATTATACTGATTATGATGTTCCTTATACAAGAATAATCGAGCATAAGCATTTTGAATTTGATACAACTAGTCCTAAGACTGTTATATCTAAAGAATACTCAACAACTTGGAAATTAGGTGATGAGCCATATTACCCTGTAAATAATGACAAGAATAATGAATTATATTTAAAGTATAAGGAAGAAGCTGATAAATTATCTAATGTACACTTTGGTGGAAGACTTGGCTCTTATAAGTATTACGATATGGATAAAGTTATAGTGGAGGCTTTAAACTTTATTAAAGGTATAAAATAAAGTAAATAAGTTAAAAAATCAAGGAGATGATAATGTGGAAGAAGAATTAGAGGTTAAGAGTGAAGTTAAGAAAAATAATAATAAAAAACTTAAGAAAAATATTATCTTAAATACTTTATATCAAATACTTACAATAATTACACCACTTATCACAGCTCCCTATATTTCTCGTGTTATAAGAACTGAGGGAGTAGGTATTTATAGTTATACTAATTCTTTAGTTTCTTATTTTACGATGTTTGCAAGCTTAGGTACTGCTTCATACGGAGTAAGAACAATTGCACTACATAGAGATAATAAGAAAGAGTATTCGAAAGCATTCTTTGAAATAGAATTAATTAGTGTAATCGCAACAATACTTATGTTAGTATTTTGGTTAATATTAGCACAAGTCTATAAGGATTATAGTACTTACTTATATATCTTATCTTTTACACTTCTTGCAACCTTATTTGACATATCATGGCTTTATGCAGGACTTGAAAAATATGGTTATTCAGTATCGATAAATGCAATATTCAAGGTGTTATCTGTAATACTTATATTAACACTAGTTAAAACTAAAGATGACTTATGGAAGTATATTTTGATAATGAGCCTTTCTACATTCTTAGGTAATTTATCAATGTGGGTATTTTTACCTAAACTTGTTAACTTTACTAAATTAGAGTTACATTCTATTTGGAGTCATTTTAAAAATACTTTAATTTATTTTATTCCTACTATTGCAACTACAATCTATACAGTACTTGATAAATCATTGATTGGTATTTTGATTCAAGGTGAGATTGAGGTTGAAGAAAATGGCAAGATAGTAATAAAAAAATTAGCTGATTTAGAAAATGGTTATTATGAACAAGCTAATAAGATAATATCTTTAGTTAAAACGGTTGCGTTTTTCTCAATAAATGGAGTAATGTGTTCTCGTGCTAGTTATTTATACGGAAGAAATGATAAAGAGAATTTAAAGCGGATTCAAAAATTAACTTTATCAATTACTACATTCCTATCTATTGGGGCACTCTTTGGTGTGATGGCTGTTGCAAAAACATTTGTACCAGTGTTCTTTGGTGAAGGTTATGATAAAACAATATATCTACTTTATATATTGTCACCTATTATTTTGATTATTTGTATTAGTAATGTATTAGGTAATGTTTATTATACACCTTATGATAAAAAGAAGAGTTCTGCCACTTTCTTAATTATTGGCTCAGTTGTTAATTTAATATTAAATATACCATTTATTATTTTATTTAAATCAATTGGTGCCGCTATAGCATCTGTTATTGCAGAACTTGTTATTACAATACTTTATTTTCATTTTTCAAAACGTGATGTATTTACAATAAAAGAATTATTCCTAATAATTTATAAAAAAATTATTGCAGGGCTTGTTATGTTTTTAGTTGTATTCTTTACAGAAAAATTATTACTTAGTGGAATGAACGCTTACCTTTCACTTCTAATTCAAATTGGATTGGGTGGTATTGTGTATTTATTATTATTGTTTATATTAAAAGATAATTCTATGAAAGAATTAATTGACTTTGTTAAGTCAAAGAATTAGGGAGAGTATTTATGAATTTATTTGAGGAAGATATTTGCTCATTTCATGTAACAAAGACAAGAAAGAGGATTTGGGAAGCACAACTTGAAATGTTAAAAGAGTTTCATGATGTATGTGTTAAGAATAATTTAAAATATTTTTTAACGGATGGAACACTTCTTGGTGCAGTGAGACATAATGGCTTTATACCTTGGGATGATGATATTGATGTGGGAATGGAAAGAGAAGACTATTTAAAGTTTTTAAAGATTTTTAATAGTAGTTTTGATACAAAGAAATATTCATGTATATCATATCAATCTGAAAAGTTATATCCTAATGGACATGCACAAATTAAAAACAATTATACGACAGAGTTTACAACTCAAGATTATGAGAATTTAAAACTAAATAAAAATTGTGGAATATTTATTGATATATTTCCTTTTGATAAGGCAGTCTCAAGTAGTGAAAAAAGCCAAAGAAAGATAAAAAAGTATAAACAATTATGTTTTGCATATTTACATAAAGAATCTACATCAAAAATAAAAACTATAGTTAAACGTATCTATTTGAGCTTGTTTTGTAATAATGATAAAAAGTGCGAGAAACTAATTAATAAGATTGAAGTTTTAGCACAAGAGAATAATCAAAACGATGAGGCTAAATTGATTGGTGAAATTACCTTTACACCTACTATTAGTGAAACATTATTTCCAAATCTGTGGTTTAAAGATGTTGAACTACATAAATTTGAAGATTATGAATTCTATATTCCAACAGAATTTGATAAGATATTAACTAAACAATTTGGAAACTATTTAGAATATCCTAAAGATTTAAATAATTCTAATTGTCATGGAAAGTGTTTCTTTGACTTTGATAATTCTTATACTAAATATAAGGATATATCAAAAAGTGAATTTATAGATTTAATTAAAAATTATAAATATTAATTTGGAGGCTTTAAGATGATCGCAATATTAATGGCTGCAGGACTTGGTACAAGAATGAGACCTTTAACTAATTATGTAGCAAAACCACTTGTTAAAGTGTTTGGTACATCTATGATTGAAACAATTATAGACGGGTTAAACAAAATAGTTGATAAGATTTATATTGTAACTGGTTATAAGGGTGAACAATTTAAGTACTTAGAAGAAAAATATAATAATATTCAAATTATTCCTAATTTAGACTATCAAACTATTAATAATATTTCATCAATCCATGCAGTAGGGGATATTTTAGGAAGTGACGATACATTTATTTGTGAAGCAGATTTATATGTATCAGATAAATCTATTTTTAAAGTGCCAGAAGAAGGTTCTTGTTACTTCGGTAAAATGGTAAAAGGAGTAACTGACGATTGGGTATTTGATTTAGGTAGTGATTCTTATATTACAAGAGTTGGTAAGAACGGCTGTGACCAATACAATATGTGTGGTGTAGCTTATTTTAAAAAGCAAGAAGCTAGTATTATTAGAGAAGAAATTGATAAAATCTATCAAAGTGATATGGATTTTAAGAATTTATTCTGGGATGATGTAGTTAATATGAATCTTGATAAATTAAAGCTTAAGGTTCATCCAGTAGAGACAAGTCAAATTGTTGAGATTGATTCTGTTAAGGAGCTTGAGGTAATTGATCCTAATTATTTAGAATATAATAATTATAAGTAGTGTTCATTTTGAACACTCTTTCTTTTTAAAATGAACGTTTTATGTTGACTTTAGTTGTATAGTAAACTAAAATCAAATGGGAGATGTTTAAAATGAGTGTGAAGAAAAGTATATTAATTAGTATATTAATATGTGTATTGCCGATACTTATTTGTATACTTACAAATGAGGTAGCAAGCGATAGCACTGTAATTATATATTCAGCTAGTGAAGAAGAAAGAACTAGCTATTTAAAAGAAGAGATATCAAAGAAATTTCCTGATACTTTAGTTGTATTTCAATCATATGATACTGGTAAACTTGTTAGTAAATTAAAGGCTGAAGGAAAAGATACTGATTGTGATATCTTTTATGATATTGAAGCTTGTAATGCAAATAAATTAGTAAGTGAACAAGCAGATTTATTTTATGATTTATCTGATTATGATTTTTCTATTTATGATGATTCTGTAAACTCTTATACTAAAGATCATAAGAAATTTGCAGTTAATGGTAAAACATGTGGTACTATTGTTGTAAATAAAAAGGTACTTAAAGAACATTCTTTAGTTGTTCCTAAAACTTATGATGATTTACTAGATAAAAAATATAAAAATTTAATTGTTATGCCAAACCCTAATTCTTCTGGTACTGGTTATGCATTTTATAATGGTGTGGTATCATCATGTGGAGAGGATGAAGCTATTAATTACTTTAATAAATTAGATTCTAATATTAAAGAATATACAACATCAGGTTCAGCTCCAATTAAGGCTGTAAATAAGGGAGAAGCCGCAGTTGGTGTATGTTTACTTTGGCAAGGTGTAACATATGCAAATAAGAATAAGGATTTAGAAGTAGTATTTTTAAATAATGAGGCGTCTTATAGCTTATTTACTATGGGTATAATAAATGGTAAGGAAAAAAATAGTAATGTAAAAAAGGTATTTGATTATTTATATAATGATTTAAATGAAACACAGGTTACTAAATTTAATCCGGATAAGATTTATAAGAATCAAGGAAAGTCAGAAATACCTAATTACCCAACTGATTTTAAAGAAATAAAAATGGTAGGTTCTTTTGATTTTAAACATAAGAAAAAAATGTTAGAAAAGTGGAAGCATTAATATGGAAAATAAAATACTTGAAGTTAAAAATATAACAAAAAAATATGGTAAACGTTTAGTACTTGAAGATATCTCTTTTGATGTAAATAGAGGTGAATTTTTATCACTTCTTGGCCCATCAGGTTGTGGTAAAACCACAATCTTAAGGATATTGATAGGTCTTGATACTCCGTCAAGTGGAAAAATTATTAAAAACAATGAAGATATTACTTTATTGCCTTGTAAAAAAAGAAATATAGGTATTGTTTTTCAAAACTATTCACTATTTCCAAATATGAATGTATATGAAAATATTGCCTATGCACTTGAGGCAAGAAAACTATCTAAGGAAGAAATAGACGAGAAAGTTAAAGAAATAGTTGAAACTGTAGGATTAACTGAACATATTTATAAGAAGCCTAGAAATCTATCAGGTGGTCAACAACAGCGCGTTGCGATTGCAAGAACTCTTGTTTTAAATCCTGACATTATATTATTTGATGAACCAATGTCAGCACTTGATGCGGAAATTAAATTAACACTTAGAAAAGAATTGAAAGAAATTCAAAAGAAGATGGGAATTACTATGATTTATGTTACTCATGATCAAGAGGAAGCTTTTGCGATGAGTGATAGAATTATGGTGTTAAATGATTCTAAAATTATGCAATTTGATACTCCATATAATTTGTATAATAATCCTTGCAATGAATTTGTAAAGAACTTTATTGTTAATCATCTTGATATGAAAGTTAAATCTATTCAAAACTCTATTTCTAAGAAAGAGAACTAATTATGAATAAATTTATAAATTTTATTAAGAAAGAATATTTGCGCCTAATCGCTCTAATATTTATCTTTATATTTGCGTTTCTTCCACTAATTACTCTACTTATTAATATAAAGGGTGCAGATATCTCTTATGTATTTACTGACTATCAGTTTTGGACATCTTTAAAGAATTCACTTATTTATTCATTTTTATCAGCAATTATTGCACTTGTTCTTGCAACTATTTCAGCTTATCTTTTAAGTGAGTCTTCACTTAAACACAAAAACCTTTTTGCAACCCTACTTACTCTTGCAATGTTAGTACCCACACTTTCAATTGGTCTAGGTATTAGAGTGTTATTTGGTACAAAAGGGTTTTTAGATAATATATTTCATATATCACTTGATGTGACAGGTGTTCCAGGGCTTATTATAGCCTCTGTTATTTCAGCTTTCCCTATTACTTTTATTTTAATATATAATTCATTAAAATATGAGGACAAGTCACCATATGATGCAGCAGAGATTATGGGAATATCTCGTATTAGTTTATTTTTTAGAGTTAAATTACCTTATTTAAAAGTAGCTCTAATTAGTTCATTTTTTGCTTCTTTTACTCTAATCTTTTCAGATTATGGTATTCCTATGGAACTTGCAGGAAAAACCCTAACCTTGCCAATATATTTATACAATCAAGTATTAACTAATTTTGAATATGGAAGAGGAAGTATTGCAGGATTATTCTTACTTATTCCTGCAGTAATATCTTTTATATTTGATTTAATATTTAAGGATAATACTAATAAAGAAGTAAATAAGAAATTACTTAAAACTAGTAAAACATTTAATATAGTAACTAGTATAGTACTTGTTGTAATTGCAATAATATTATTTATTCCACAAATCTCATTTATTTCTTTAAGTTTAATGAAATCATATCCAAATGATATGAGCATATCATTAATTAATTTTAAAAAAATGTTTGAGTCTTGTTACGGACTAAAAATATCTAAATATTTAACTAATTCACTAGAAATCGCACTACTTACTTCAATTTACGGAGTGATTATAGCCTACATTTTTGCCTACCTTTCAGTACGTAAGGAAGGTAAAATGGGAAAAGTTGTAAATTTACTATCAGTATCTACTATCGCACTACCTGGTTTAGTACTAGGTCTTGGTTATATGATATTATTTAAGAATACTAAAGGTTTCTTTTACGGAACTTTTGCAATCCTTGTAGTAGTAAACATTATTCACTTTTTTGGATCTCCTTATTTACTTGCGAGAAACTCACTATCTAAAATTAATAAAGATTATGAGGTTATAGGAGAAACTTTAGGCTTAAGTAGATTAGAAATATTCTTTAAGGTATTAATACCTAATTCAATATCTACACTTGTTGAAATGTTTTCGTACTTTTTTATTAATAGTATGATTACTATATCAGCTGTTACATTCTTATGTAATTATAGAAATCAACCTCTTGCAGTATTAATTAATACTTATGAAAAATCAGGCTATTATGAAATGCAAGCGGCTATATCTGTTATCATTTTATTAATTAATTTACTTGCAAAAATTATATTTAATTCTATTATTACTATTCTCAAAGTAAAGAATAAGAAGAAGGAGAATAAAACTATGGATTTATCTTTATATCAATTTGAATTACTTACATTCCTTGAAAGAAATGGAAAAGGAAGATATTCTCAACGTTTCTTATCAGATACACTAACGCTTTCTTTAGGTACTGTTAATAAATTATTACAAAGCGTTTGTGAAGAGTCTTTAGCTCAAGTCGATAGTAATAATAACTTATCTATTACAGATAAGGGCCTAAAGGCTTTAGAGCCATATAGAGTTAGAAAGGCTATAATACTTGCGGCCGGATTTGGTTCAAGACTTGCACCTGTAACTCTTAATACACCTAAACCTTTAGTTAAGGTAAATGGAGTAAGAATTATTGATACGCTTCTTGACGCATTAATAGAAAAAGGTATTACATCTATTTATATTGTAAGAGGATATATGAAAGAAGAATTTGATTGCCTATTAGAAAAATATCCTACTATTAAGTTTATAGATAATAAAGAATTTAATACTGCAAATAATATAACAAGTCTTTATCAAGCACTTGATGTATTAGATAGTTGTTATATTTGCGAAGCTGATTTGATGATTAAAAATAAAGATATAATTAGAAAATATGAATATAAAACTAATTATTTAGGAGCTAAGGTTAAAGAAACTGATGATTGGTGCTTTAAGAAAACTAATGGTTACATTTCGTCTTACTCTAGAGGTGGAGAGAACTGTTATCAAGCTTATGGTATTTCTTATTGGAATAGAGAGGACTCAGAAAAATTAAAAACTGATATTACTAAGGTTTATAATTCACGTGGTGGTAAAGAAAACTTATGGGAAAATGTACCACTAAAAATAACTAAGAAGAATTATAAGGTAGAAATTAGAACATGTCTTAAGTCAGATATTACTGAGATTGATAATTTCAGCGAATTATTGGCAATTGATGAGTCTTACAATAATTATCCTGGTAGTGAAAAATTTAGATAAAATAAAAAGTTAACTAGAATTTAAAAACTAGTTAACTTTTTTTAAAGTGTTATAATGATTTCTTAATTAATCTATTTTGTGCATTTTTAGAGAAGATATATAAATATCCTCCAGTTAACAAGAATGCACAAGCAAATATCCACGCAACAGGATCAGCCATTGATAAGGCATATAGCGCTAGATCGTTAGCCTCAGTTGTAATAGTTCCACCATTAAAAAGTGATGGGAAGATTAAACATACACTTGTTCTTGCGGTTAACTCACCGATTCCAGCAAGGAATGGAAATAGTGGTTTACCAAGACCTTGAACACTATTTCTAAAGATGAATAGAATGCCTAAGATAAAGTACAAAGTCATATCACAATATAAATAAGCGTTACCATATTTAATTGCAAGCTCAGTTATTTTATCGCTTGAATAGAAGATGTGCAAATAAGCACCATTAATAGTTAGAAGTAGACCTATTCCGCCAAATATTATATATTCAGCAAATGCAATTAGAATTGATACCTTAACACCGCTTCTTACTCTATCAAATTTATTATTACCTAAATTTTGACCACAGTAAGTAAGTAAAGCTGTACCTAATGCGTTAAATGGACACATAAGTAAGTTGTTTAATTTAGACGCAGCACCAAAACCATTTTGGGCATCTGATCTAACAACAACACCTAAAGCGTTAGAGTCAAATTTAACGATTACTGATTGCATTACAATTAATCCAATACAAAGGATAGAGAATTGGAAAGCAAGAGGTAAGCCCATTTGTAAATGTTTCATCGCAAACTTAAAATCAAATTTAAAGTCTGATTTAGATAATCTATAATCTTTATATTTAATATAAGTATAAATAAAACAAAGTAGAGCAGATATACCTTGAGCTATAACGGTTGCGATAGCTGCACCAGATACTCCCATCTTAAATGGTACAATAAACAATATATCTAATATAATATTTATTATTGTTGAGATAAGTAAGAAGATTAGTGGTGTAATCGAATCACCAACAGAACGCAAGAATGAACAAATTAGGTTGTAAAATATTTGAGTAAATAAACCAACATAAATTATAAATGTATAAGTGTAGGCAGATTTATATATTTCATTTTGTACAGCCTCATTTGAAGGCTCAAGACCAATAACTTTAAGCAAAGGGTTTATACAAAGAACTGCAATAATTGTTAAGACTACTGAAATATATAAAGATAACTTAATCTGCATTGCAAAACTTTTTCTAATACCGTCCGCATTTTTTTGACCAAACATGTTAGAGGTAATTACTGAAAATCCTGCAGTAGAACCTAAGGCAAATTGTAAAACAATAAATACTAAATTTGAAGTATTATTTACTCCGGCTACTTCATTAGCATTTAAGAATTGTCCACATATAGATGCATCGGCTATTGTATATATTTGTTGTAATATATAGGATAGTAATATTGGGAGAGAAAACAACATAATTGATTTAAAAATACTACCATTAGTTAAATCATTTTGTTTAAATAAATTTTTCATATAATTAATAATTCACTTTCTTTCGAAGATATTATAATTATTTTTTTTAATTTGTAAATTAGATTATTTAACAAACTAATTTTTTCAAATTTCAAGTAAATTGCTTAAAAATGAATAAAAAACAAAAAATAGCCACAAATAAATATTGAAAACTCAAATTTTGTTTTATGAAAGCGCTTTTTGGAAAAATAATATTTAAAAACTATTGAATTTTATTTTTATAAGTTGTAAAATTTCTTTAAATTAACATTCACAATAATGATTAATTGAAATTGGGAGGAAATAATTATGAAGAAGAAAATTATTTTATTAGGTGCAGTTGCAGCAGCAAGTCTTGCAACCGTATCTCTTGCAAGTTGTAAAAATTCGGACAAGGAAAATACAACTGAAAGTGGATCAACAAGTCAATCAACAACAAAAGAAGAAGCTAAACAAACTGGTATTTCTATTAGTGGATATACGACAACTTTATTATTAGATGGAGATATTAAATCTACTTATAAGGATGCAAAAGTAGTTGCAAATTACTCAGACGGTACAACTAAAGATATTACTGATAGCGTTACTTTTGACACATCAAAGGTTAATGTTTCAAAAGAAGGATCATATCCAGTCTATATTGTTCAAGGTAGTTATTTAACAATGTATCTTGTAAAAGTTGCAAACTACTCACTTGAATCAATTGAGGTTGATACAGCTAACTTTAATACTACTTTACCTTTATATTCAACATTTGATTTTTCAGATGTAGTTGTAAAAGGAAATTACAAGAATCCAGTTGATTCAACTGTTAGTTCCTCTGTAATTGATCATGAATATGTCACATTCACAGTAACTGATAATGAAAATAAAGTAGTTACTCAATTAGAAACAGCTGGTACATATACTGTAACAGTAGCATATTCTGGTAAGACATGCACATTCGATATTACTTGTGCTAACCCAGATCAAGCTTC
>CAVGEZ010000050.1:0-12234 GCA_963628445.1 uncultured Eubacteriales bacterium | reverse complement strand
TACATGATTCTAAAATTGAATATATAGAGATTTAGCAATACTCGAGGTAGAACCAGAAAACTGGTTCTATCTTTTTTTTAATTAAGCATTAGCAAGTTTAATACCTGAATTTTTTAACCATTAGTCTTTTATATTTTTGACCTTATCAATAATGAAACCAGCTAATGCTTATATTGTATCAAGAGGTGCTATTAGTTAACCGGGTATATCTTTTTAATACGCTGTCAGCATCGTCACTTCTAGTGCTATTTTAAAAGTTGAATTTAATCTAGGCTTTTTTAGTGAAATAATGGAAATTTACAAAATTGACGCTTACACTTCTAAATTAAATAATGGCACTTATATTTATCATATTTTTGTTATAGCGGAATTTGGGCCTGTAATATTACCGGTATAAGTGGGAAGACTATCTTACAGGAAATTTAAGAATACAATTAACACGATTTTTAAAAATGGGGGAATACAAAATTTAGTGTAAGAAAATGATTGCTAAATAGGAAATTAATGATATAATGAAATTACAAAAGAAAATAGGAAATATTACCTTGCCTCTCCGAACATCACTTTAGTGTAACTGCTTTCATCGGGGGGGGGTAATTATATTACATCTAATTGATCTAGGTATTAATATACCTAGATTTTTTGAAATTATGGAAGGGAGAAAGATTTATGAAATGGTCAATTAGTGAAGAAATTATTGTATGTAATTATTATTTTAAAATAACAAATAGTAAGTATGCTAATTACGTTGATCAAATTAATCAAGAATTAATTAGTAAAGGTTTTCAAAAAAGAACTAATGCGTCAATAATTAAAAAACTAAAAAATTGCGAATATTTAGATAAAGGTACGGGATCAGGCTTTGACCACTGTAGTGAGCAAAACAAAAAAGTTTTTAATGCGTTGAAGTAATTATAAAGACATATATGTTGTTTAATTGAATAGTAGAAATTTTATTTGAAGGATTGATTCGCTTATTATTGAAACCTATTAATGTACTGCTACAAGATTTGATTTGGAATGAATTGTCTTATTAATTTTTTTGTTTGTGTTGGATTAGTTTAGACTTAAGCGGGATTGCTGATGGAATTTTGGAAATGTTTCCTACAGGTTTTACGTTAGTAATCTGCAGTTGTATGGTAATTGGCGTTATGGGTCAAGGATCTTAAACACCTGGGGAAGAGACTGTTATGACTAATAGCTACAACTTTAGCGCAATAGTTTTGCATGGTTGGAAGAGAGGATACAGTTATAATAATGTTCATATAATTTTAGTGTAAAAATTTTTAATTAACATTGAAGAACTTAATTGTTATATAACTAAATGAGAGTTACTCAAAGTTGTGAATATTTTGTTTATAAAAATAGAAAAAAGTGGTGATTTCATGAAAAAAATTAAAATAATGTTCAGTGTGATTACAATGATATTAATTGTTATATTAGCTTCATGTACGAGGCAGGATGGTGGACAATCAAATCATATACACACATATAGTGAAGCGTATTCTTGTGATAAGGAAAAGCACTGGTATGATGATACTTGTGGACATAATACAAAGAAGGATATTAAAGCACATACTTATTCAGAATGGGTAATTACAAAAGAGGCTACTGAAACAGAAAAGGGTAGCAAAAAAAGAACTTGTACAGTTTGTGGATATGTTGATACACAGGAGATAGCAGTATTAACACATACACATACTTATTCAATAAAATGGACATATGATGTGTCAAGCCATTGGCATTCATCTACATGTGAACATGACATGAAAAGTGATATTGAAAATCATACTTACGGTGAATGGATTATTGAAAAAGAAGCAACTGTAGATGAGGTTGGTTCTAAATATAGATTGTGTTCTGTCTGCAGATATAAAGAAAGTCAAGAAATTAGTCTATTAGCAAGTCATACTATTGTTTGGAAAAATTATGACGGAACAATATTGGAAACTGATAGAGTTTTGGATAATACTATACCTAGTTATAATGATATCAACCCATATCGTAAAGATGATAACACTTATACTTATACATTTGCAGGATGGGATAAAGAAATTGTTCCTGCCACTCAAGATGAAGTGTATACAGCAACATATACTAAAAACTATATTAACTATACTGTTGCATTTAAGGATTATGATGGTACAGTTTTATCAACTAAAACATATCATTACGGTGAAACTGTATCTACTCCATCAAATCCAACACGTGCTAGTAATAATATGTACACGTATGAATTTGCAGGATGGGATAAAGAAGTAGTGACAGCTACTAAAGATGAAGTATATACAGCTACATACACTAAGAACTATATTAACTATACCGTTGCATTTAAGGATTATGATGGTACAGTTTTATCAACTAAAACATATCATTACGGTGAAACTGTATCTACTCCATCAAATCCAACACGTGCTAGTAATAATATGTACACGTATGAATTTGCAGGATGGGATAAAGAAGTAGTGACAGCTACTAAAGATGAAGTATATACTGCAACGTATACATCTACTTATATAGATTATACTATCAAGTTTGTAAATGATGATAATACAGTAATCTCTACTAATACATATCATTACGGAGACAGTGTTATTGAACCTGGTACGCCGATTAAGCCTGGTAATGAAAAGTATACTTACACTTTTATAGGTTGGGACAAAATAGTATCAACTGTTACAGAAGACACAACTTATCAAGCTAAATATGATACAAATATCAATAAGTATAAAATTACTTGGAAAAATTATGATGATACAATTTTAAAAGTTGATATAGTAGAGTATGGGAATTTGCCTGTTTATTCTGGTGATACACCTTATAAGAATTGTGACTCTAAATATAATTATATTTTTAAAGGATTTTCACCGGAAATTGAGAATGCTTACAAGGATGCAATATATATTGCTTCCTTTGAAAAGGAACTAGCTACCACATATACTATTATTTATAATGCAAATGGTGGAACAGGAGCACCAAACAATCAAATTAAAGAAAATGGAAAGAGTATAAATCTGAGTTTAGAAGAACCAGTCAACGATGATCATTTATTTGTTGGTTGGTCTTGTGCTTATGATGGAATAATTTATAAAGCAGGTTCTACTTTTGAAGTGAATGCAAATGTAACATTATATGCTGCTTGGGGACATCAATGCAGTACATGTGAAGGAACTGGCTCTATAATTACAACGTATACCTGTACTTCTTGTTCCGGAACAGGCTACAGCGGTACAAGTAAAGCTTACGTAAATTGTTCGAAATGCGGTGGCACTGGTTCAACAACTACAAACACAACGTCTATATGTAGTAGTTGCAAAGGATATGGTGGTGATTATTTATGCGAATGTAGTTGCGGACGAAGATGGTGGGCAAGTCAAACAGGTAGTAAAAAATGTTCAAGTTGTGGGAAAATAGTTTCTGGACAATTGTATACAACTTGCTCAAAATGTAGTGGAAGTGGTAGTGTTAAAACTACTGTTAACAATACATGTAGTTCTTGTTATGGGGCAGGAAGCTATGAAATTACAGTTAGAAATAAGTGTGTTTTATGTAATGGAGCTGGAAAAATCACAGAAACTAAGATTTGTCAAAATTGTTCTGGGAATACATATATTCTAGAACTGTATGATTCAAATGATTTAACACTTTATGATGGATCAGTTATAATTGATAAATATACAGCAACTATAAATAGTCCATACAAGTTGATGGTTCCTAATAAAAATGGATATACATTTTTAGGTTGGTTTGATAAATTAGTAAATGGTAATCAATATACTGATGCACAAGGTGTATGTTTAAATGTGTGGAATGAAAATAAAAATATTAATCTTTATGCTTGCTGGAGTCTAAATGTATATACAATAACATATGATTGTGATGATGAAGTTAATTTGGAAGGTATGCCTTCAACATATACTGTAGAAGATCTAGAAATTAGTCTTAATGTTAAAAATAAGGATTATTATAATTTTGAGTGGAAAATTGATGACAATATTATAACTAAGATTGATACTTCAATGGCTAAAGACATTATTATTGTTGGAAGATATTCACCTATAGTATATGCTATCAAATATAATTTAGATGGTGGTAATCTAACTAATAAAACATCATACAATGTAGAAACTGATACATTTTCTATAAATGCTCCGATAAAAACTGGATACACTTTCTTAGGATGGACGGGTTCTAATGGAGAAACACCTCAAAAAGAAATTATAATCGAAAAAGGCAGTAATGGTGACCTATCATATACAGCTAACTATAAGATTAATCAATACACTATAAAATATAAGACTAACGGTGGTTTAGAAATTGAAAGTGAATATTTATCATATGATTCACTAATTACTGCAAAAGCTATATGCGAAGGAAAATCATTTGTAGGATGGTTTGATGAGACTTTAACAACAGAGTATGTACGTGTGCCTTCATATGATGTTACATTGTATGCTAAATGGGGTGATTATGAAGTAACTCTTAACTATAGTTTAGTTTCAGCCATTAAGTATACAGATTTAATAACTCCAGAATTATTTAATGCTACTGCAGTTGATACTGATCATAATAGTATTACAGTGACTGCCACACTAATAGGAGATTTAACAAGTGGAAATACAGTAAGTGTAAAGCTTATTGCAATAGGACTTTATGATATTTATGATACATATACAATAAAGAATATAAAAGTATATGGAACACCAACAATAACATATGATACATCAAAGGATTATATTAATTTATCAGATGTATTAAAAGCTACACTATTTAATGCCGAAGCTAATGATACATTTGGTGAATCATTAGATGTTAATGTTACAATTAAAGAAGAAAATTACAATGCTGGTGATTTAGTTACTATTGTATTTAGTACAATAGATATTGCGGGAAATACTTATACAATTGAAGTGCCTAATATTCTAGTATATGGTAATCCTACTATTACAAGAGATGAAACTATTTTATCTATTAAGGAAAGTGATGAAATATCTAATGAATTATTTAACATTACAGCTCTTGATTCATTTAATCAAGAATTAAGTGTTACAACATCTATCAAGAGTGGAACACAAAGAGGAGGTAACAATATTACTATTGAAAGTGTTGTAACCGATTCTAAAGGAAATACTAATATTATTACATTTAATATCAAAGTATATGGTACTCCTACAATAAGTGATACTAGTATAAAGAACTTTAAGGTTGAAGATGAAATCACATTGGAAACTTTAGGTGTGACAGCTCTTGATTCATTTAATGAAACTTTAACAAATGTTACATTAACTTTACAAAGCGGAGAACAAGCAGCGGGAGAGACTTTAACTTATTTAGTAATTGCAACTGATTCATTAGGAAATGTTACTACTAAAGAAATAACTAATATTAGAATTTATGGTATACCTACAATTACGTATAATACTGAATTAGATAAGATTAATTCAACTGATACAATTGATTCAAGCTTATTTAGTGCCCAAGCAGTAGATACATTTGGCGCCAAATTAAGTATTACTGTATCTTTGAACTCTGGAATATTTGCGGGAGGAAACGAAGTAACATATAAACTAAGTGCTACAGATTCATTAGGTAATACTTGTGAAGTGATTACAAGACTAATTAAAGTTTATTCTTCAAGTGACATTACGCTTACATATTCAAAATCAGAGTCAAGTATAAAAGCAACTTCATCAGGTGAAGAATTTAGTGCAAGTGCAACAAATTCATTTGGTGATGTATTAAGTACTAAGATTGAAGCTGCAACAGGATTTGAATTAAAAGGTGGAAACACTATTAGTTTATTTATTGTTGCGACTGATATGTTAGGTAATACTAAAAAATCTGAAATTATTACAAACATAAAAATATATGAAAACTTACATATAACGTATTTATATGGTTCAAATTATATAATGAATACAGATGATGTGGAATCTTTATTCGTTGTAAAGGATGATTTTAATAAGGAATTATTATTTGAAGTTGAAATAGTTTCAGGTTCACTTGATAATGAAACTATCACATATAAATTAACTTCTACTGATAGAACAGGTAATATAATTGAACAAGAATTCACATTTGATGTGTTAACCTTAGATGAATCAATTCTAGATTTATTTAGAAATGGTACACATGTTGGAACTCAAAGAGTAAATAAGGATAGTTCATATACACTTCCTTATTTTGAAGGATATGATGTAATTTGGTATTTAGATAATAATGTAATTACAAATAATAGATCAGAAAATTTAGTAAATTGGGATAAGAATTCTGGTAGATATAGTATTTATTGTAATCCTACTACAATTACTTATTCAATTACTTATACTTTAAATGGTGGAGTTAATGATACAAATAATGCTAAATCTTATAATATAGAAAGTGCTGATTTTATAATTAATGATCCTATAAGAACAGGATATACATTCTTAGGTTGGACTGGAACTAATTTAGAAAATACTACAAAAGCGCCTAATATTTCGACAGGTACATATGGAGAGTTAGAATTCAGTGCTAATTGGTCACTTAACTCTTATTCAATTACCTATGTTTTAAATAGTGGGACAAATGCACTTAAAAATCCTTCTTCTTATACAATTGAAGATACAATCTCATTGAAAGATGCCAAAAAAGAATATTACACTTTTGATGGCTGGTATAAAGAGCAGGAATTTATAAACAAAGTTGAAACATTACATGGTCAATTTGGAGATTTAGTGCTTTATGCTATGTTTACTCCGTATACTTATCAATCTTCCTTTGACGCTAATGATGGACAAATTAAACTTGATATTTTTGTTAACTATTGCAACGAAAACAACGATGTAAATAAAGTTTCTATTACAAATGGACAAAATGTAAATTTATATTCGGATATTGAAATACCTTCCAGAAATGGCTACATTTTTGCTGGATGGTATCTTGATTCAAATTATGAAAATAAAGTACCTTCTGAGTTTTACTTAACGCAAGATACAAATATTTATGCTAAATGGCAAGCTTTCAATTCTAGTTCTGAATATTTGAGATTGGCAGATAAAGGTATATCAGCATTTGAAGTGGGATGCGATTCTAGTTCTAGAACAACGAGATATTTTTATGTTCCTTTTACTTATACAGGAAAATGTTCTCTTACATATCTTTTCACTGGAACTAGTAACTACGGAGGAAATAAAGAATCGGCATCATCAACAGGATACATTACCGATGTTACAACTGGAAAATCCATTTTCAGTAATACCTCTTACGAATACTACTCTGGAACTACAACACTTCAACTTACACCAGGTCATTGTTATGAAATTTATGTAACTGCTGGTTATATCCCTTCTGGATCAAGCTCTGGTCGTTCTTGGCATAGTTATCAAGCATCCTGCTCATTAAAATTAGTGCCTATTGAAAATGAGGTTTCTACTTTAGTTTGTAAAAACGAATTTTCCCAATTGTTTGAAACAAATTCTATTATTATTTCTTCAGCTTACCGTGATGGATATGATTTTGCTGGATGGTATGATGAAAACAACGAATTGATTCATGATACTTGGGATTACACTGAAAACAAAAATTTTCATGCTGAATGGACTATTCATAATTATTCAGTTACTTATAATTTAAATGGAGGTGTGAATAATTCTTCTAACCCGTCATCATTTATCTATTCGGATTATATTGAGTTGTTAAATCCTCAAAGAGACGGTTACACATTCGATGGTTGGTATACAAATTCTACATTCTCTAATAAAACTATAAACATTGATGGATCGAAATATTCTGATGTTGAGTTATTTGCAAAATGGATTTCAAACACATACACGGTTAATTTAAACTATGATGGTGGGCAAAATTGTCCAACAATAAATTTTTATAGTCAAGGTATCATTATTAAAACCGTTGATCTTTTCAAAAATTCTACATTAGATTATTTTGTTCCTGAATCTCCAAATGAAAATTCAAAATTTGGTGGTTGGTATACAGATTCGTCTTGCACTCAATTATTTTCTTTTGATGGAATAATAAATACTGATACAAATCTTTATGCAAAATGGATTGATGTTTCTAGTTATCCGTATTCACAATTAGGAAAAGATGTTGAAGTTCAAATCAATGGTAATAATTACGGTTATATTGCAATTTGTTCGCCTATCAATCAAAAAATTACAATAACATCATCTTCAGGTTTAGATTTATATGGTGCAATTTATGATTCAAATTGGAATGTGATTGCTTCATGTGATGATATATCTGGTGAAAATCTAGATTTTTCAATAACAATTACTTTAGAAGCTGGAAAAATTTATTATATCGGCTATAAAGCCAACCAACTTTTGACTTCGGGAAATTGTATTATTAGTATTTCTGGCACTAATTCTTCTAAAACTTTTATTACTGGTGATTATACTCAAATAATCGAATCAGTTAATGTTACTTATGATTCATCTTTTGAATTACCAACTCCTAAAAAAGAAGGATATGAATTTATTGGCTGGTTTGACGAAAATGGTAAACTAATTGAGACATCGTCATGGAACTATACCGAAAATATTACCATCTACGCCCATTGGAGAGCTATTTAAAATGATTAAAATATCTTATAACATTAAAATTTTTGATGAATATGAATATTATCATATTTAATATGAATGTTATCATATTTGTATTTATTTAAACAAGTGTACTGGTGTACGAAAAGCAGACATTCAAATTGGGGGACTATACACTAATCCTTAAATCTTGAGTTTTCAAGTATACACGTATTTCTTTTGGTAGACAATTGGGGGATTTTGCTATAGATTTATTACACCTTATGGTAAAATTAAAAGTAAGGAGTAACTATGGCAAAATGTTATAATTCTATTAAAAAAGAAATGTGCAGCAAAGTTTGCGTAAACAAAGAATCAACTATTCTTGTAGCCAACAATTATAATGTGCCTATTAAGACATTTGAAAAATGGATTACGGCATTTAATAAAGATTGTTCTGTCTTTGATGAAAACAAACCTATTCACTATCAAGCTTCCCAATTAAAGCTTTCAAACAATGATTATGATTCCATGAACATTGATGAATTGAAAAAGAATTAATGAGAAGAGATATTGAAATTTCACGACTAAAAAAGGATACTATGTGAAAGTGCGTTGTCAAACGAAGGAATACGTTATTTGCAAAATGAAGACTATAAAACAATAATGGAGTTGTCTGGTAAATATAGCATTTCTAAATTATGTGAGGAAATGGGAATCAATAGATCAGGCTTTTATAAATGGATGGATAGGATTAATAAGCCTAGCACCAAAGAACAAAAGAGAGTCTTATTTATAGAGTTATTTACCTTGTATCACAATGTATATCATTCTCATGGCTATCGTTGGCTAAATGCCAAAATTAAGTTTGATTTAGGTGAATCGATATTCTGATACGTTTGCACACAAAATATGCAAATACGCTCAAATTAAGAGCATTTCAAGGTACATTGTTAAATCTAACAAGGGTAAGAAAGAACTTAAGGACTTTCCTAACCTTGTTTTAAAGAATATAGACATTGATAAACGATTTATGGTAGTTGTTAGTGATATGACAGCCTTTTTGGCTAATGGTACATACTATGAGTTAACTTTGCTTATGGATCTATATAATAACGAGATAGTTGCATATGCACTATCTGATAAGAAAGGTAATCCACAAACATATCATAACGCTTTATTAGAGTTACTTAAAAAGGAGGAAGAATATTCGGAGTTCAAGACAGTGTTACACACTGACCAAGGATTGAATATATTGTTCTAAAAGTTTAACGAATCTCTACCAATTTATAATATAATTCATTCTATGTCTCGTGCTGGAACACCAAAAGATAATGGTGCTATGGAAGCTATAAATGGATGGGTTAAAGATGAATTATTTATAGATTTACATATAAATGAATCTGATGATGTACCTACTCAGATTCGTGAATACATTCATTTCTTTAATTGTGAATACCTTCATATGTTCTTAAATATGAAACTCCAAATTCATTTAAAGAAAAAGAATATGGTACAATTAAAGTACATAAAGAGAGAGCAGGAAAGAAAAAACGTGCTAGCCGAGTTGTATACATTGCTTATTTTTTATCTAAACAAGACCATTCTGGTGTATAAATAAGCCCCAAAAGTGTCTACTTTTTAAAGGTTAGTGCAATTATCATTTGTTTACTACAAGACACACCAAGTGAATGAGATAATATAATTATTGATGATTTTAATCATTGGTACACCAAAGATAGATATTACTATTACGATACAAAACCTACTGATTCTTAAAAGCATTGGCATTATATGGATGGTGAATTTGTTGAATGCTAATGTTTATCAAAATTACTAACGAGTGGCTTAAGCTGGTCAATTAAAAAGGAAGTTAAAGGAGATTAATAGAATGAATAATAAAGGAATAATCAAATCGTTTTATGTAAAAAATAACGAAGTCAAAGCAGCAATTTCATTAGACAATAAGGTCGAAATTGATGAAGTTAAATATAATGTTTATATTCTTCAATGTAAAAAGGCTGAAATTTTTAAAGAAGATGAATATCTTGATTGTGATGACACAATTAAAAGTTATTTAACTAACTTACTAGATAAAAAATTAGATTTTGAATTGGATACTATTAAAACACCCTTTAAAATTGTTAAAATAACATATAACCATGATTGGCAAAAATAAAACATTATTTATATTTGGCGCAGGTTCTACTCAAAGTTTAGGTATACCAATAAGTGCAAAGCAGAAAGATATGTTTGACAATTTAGATATAACTGATTGTATTTATTTAGATAAACTCAAACAAATAATTAAAGGTGTGTTTAGTGATAATTATAACATCAATGATATTTATAATTATATTGATATGAATCTAATGCTTCAAAATTCAATAGAGTATAATGATTATAAGATTGAATCTTATGAATTGTTACATTGTAAGAAAGAATTGATAAGAGAGATAATTAAATATTTTATTAAGATTATTAAAGATCAAAAGTATAAATCTTTATATAATCAATATATTAATTTCTATTACCAATTAGCTGAATTTGAACTTAAAAATAAATGTAATACAAATTTAGAATTAAGAGACAATTTCATTTCTAATTATTCAATAATAAATTTTAATTGGGATCTATATTCGATTGTTCCAATACTTGAAGCTCATAATAAATTGAATTATGAGAATAGATTTTATAAATGTATTGATAATAATCCTAAAGTTAAAATCTTGACAGATTTTAACTGTGAATCTGCATCATCTAATTCTTTAGATGACAAGCTTTGGTATCCATACACAGAGAACATTGCAGCATTTGAAAATAAGGATAATCATCATTCAAATAGAAGAGTAGTTGTAACTAATGCTTTATATCCTCATGGTCTTATGAATTTATTTAAATGTCCTAGATGTTCAAGACATTCTTTGTCGTTAGCTAATCTTGATTTATATTCTGCAATTAATAGTTTAACTAATAATACAATTTATAAGTGTCCTTATTGTAATAAAGAAATTAGTCTGATTGATGTAGAAATATTAATTCAATCTAATTTCAAAGTGAGAAATTCTTACTTTGAAAATTTGAGACTAAGATTAATGAATGAACTTAATCAAACTAAAAATATATTTATTTTAGGATATTCTATGCCTCTAGATGACACCGATTATAGGGTGTTATTTAAAGGGATGAATAATGTAGAAAATATATTTGTTGTATTGTATGATGCAAATGGTGTAAATGAGTTCTTAACTTGTGGCCAATTAGATAGAAATATATTATCAAAAGATAACAATGAAGTTATTGAGCGATATTGCGAAGCTTTTAAGGACAAACAATTGTATTTTAACTTTGCAGGTATTCCAAATGCATTTAATCATATTATTGATAAATATAAAACATTAAAATAATGTTATATGCATTAATAGTAAATACAACTATTTTGGTTGTGATTGAAATTGTATTGTACGCTTTTAATTCCTATGATGATGAAAATTGAATATATATAAAAATATTAAGTAGTTAGATTCTTATAAGCTTAAAATTATAAAATGATATTAGTTATGATTTTGTAAGTATTGTCATAAAATATATTGAGAAATAATTATGAAAGCATTTTACAAACAATTTTTCAAAAGATTTGTGTTTCCCCATTTTTTATTTCAAACACAAAAACCCAAATATTCAAGTTAAAATTCATAACATCCCACTTGGTTAA
>CAVGEZ010000049.1:0-13103 GCA_963628445.1 uncultured Eubacteriales bacterium | reverse complement strand
AATAGTGGTTCAAAAAAAGTTGACCAAACTGGTTTATTTTATCTTGACACTTTCAATAAGTATTTTTGATAAAATTTGTGGCTAAAGTTAGTATAATATATGCTTTGTTTATACATATGTATAAAAGAATGGATAATATTTAATAATGAAACAAATAATGTAAAATATACTTTTCTTGATTTAAAGTCTTAAATGAGCTAATATATATGTATTAATATGTATAGTTGCTAGAGCGCAACTGATTTTAATGTTAAAAGTAGTTGAATCGTATTTTAAAGGGGTATAAAATGAAAAAAATATTACAAGTAGGATTATATATGTATCCTCATATTGGCGGGATTGAACAAGTTACTAGGGATATTTCTAATTCTTTAACAGATGAATACGAAATGAGAATTATTTGCTTTAATCATGAAAAAGGAACTATTACGGATAGTGTTGATAATGCTCTTGTTACAAGGGTGAATTGTCAAGCTAAAATATCATCTCAGCCGATTGCTATGTCATATGGTAAAGTATTAAAAAAAGTATTAAAAGAATATCAACCTGATATTGTGATTTTTCATTATCCTAATCCTTTTGCAGCACATTTTTTAAAGAGACATTTAAAACATAAAAAGTTTAAATTTATTGTATTTTGGCATTTAGATATTACAAAACAAAAAATATTAAGAACATTGTTTAAAGGCCAAAATAAAAAAATACTTAATTATGCTGATAAAGTAATTGCGACAAGTCCTAATTATATTGAAGGAAGTCCTTGGTTAAGTAAATGTAAAGATAAATGTGTGTCTATTCCTTGTTGTGTTAGTCAAGATAGAACAGAATATAATGAAACGCATATTGAAATGGCTAAAAATATTAAAGAAAAATATAATGGAAAAACAATATGTTTTGCATTTGGAAGACATGTTGAATATAAAGGAATATCATATCTTGTTAAAGCAAGTCAATATTTAGATGATAACTATAAAATATTGATTGGTGGAAAAGGGCCGTTGACTGAATTATTAAAAGAAGAAGCTAAGAATGATTCTAAAATAGAATTTTTAGGAAGAATATCAGATGATGAACTAAAGGCTAATCTTTTAGCTTGTGATATTTTTTGCTTCCCATCTATTACAAAAAATGAAGCGTTTGGTATAGGACTTGCGGAGGCTATGTATTATGGTAAGCCTTCTGTAACATTTAATATTCCAGGTTCTGGAGTTAATTATGTAAACATAAAAAATTTAACAGGACTTGAAGTTGAAAACGGCGATGTAAAAGCTTATGCTAATGCAATTGGGGATATATTAAATCATCCTGAATTTGCTGCAAATGCTAAAAAAAGAGTAGAAGAATTATTTACATTTGATGAATTTAAAACTAACATTAAAAATGTTATTAAATAATGATAAAGGAGAATTAAAGTGATATTATTTCTTAAACCTTATTTTGAGATAAAACCTTGGGCTGGAAATGAATTAAATAAAATGTTTGATTGCAAAGCTGACTCAGGTGAGGCATGGATAGTATCAGGATATAAAAATAAATCCTCTATTATTACAAATGGTAAATATAAGGGACAAACATTAAGAAATGTTTGGATAAAACATCCAGAATTATTTGGAAATTTTAAAGATAAAGAATTTCCTTTGTTGTTAAAATTAATTTCTTCTAAAGATAAGCTTAGTGTACAAGTACATCCTAATGATGATTACGCTTTAAAGACTAAAAATTCACTTGGTAAATTTGAGTGTTGGTACATTTTGCCAGAAACAAAAAATAAGACTATTACAGTTGGTATTAATGTTAAGAACCAAATTGAATTAAAAGATATACTTGATAAAGGCCTTGTGGAAGAATATTTAATAAATAAAGAAATAAGACAGGATGATTTAATAATTATTGAACCAGGAACAGTACATGCAATATGTGAAGATACATTCTTGCTAGAAGTTCAAGAATCATCAGATATTACATATAGATTATATGATTATAATAGAAAACCTTTAAGAGAATTACACATTGAAGATTCGCTAAATGTTATTGATTTTAATAATTCAAAAAATGTGATATATAATTTTAAGGATGAAGATACATTTAAAAATAATCATTTTAATATGTATAAACTTAAAGTTTGTGGAACTAAAGAATATAAAAATAAAGGATTTGAAATATTTTATATTATTTCTGGTGAAGGAAAGATTAATGATTCAAATATAAAAAAAGGTGATTCATTTATTATTACTGCAAATACTTCTAAAATAATTTTCGAGGGTGATTTAGAAATTATGGCAGTAATACCTAAAGAAAAGAGTAAGGAGCGCCTTAAAATGAGAAAAATTGCATTGATAACTGGTATCAATAACCAAGATGGATATTATTTAACTAAATTATTATTAGAAAAAGATTATGAAGTACATGGGCTAATTCAATCTAAATCACAAGCGTTTAGTCCTTATACTTCTGAATTTGATGGTAATGATAATTTTTATTTACATATTGGGGATTTAACAGATTGTTCAAATCTTAACAAGATAATAGGTGATATTAAACCTGATGAAATATATCACCTAGCATCACAATCACATGTAGATGTATCATATGATATGCCAGAATTAACCACTGAGATTAATTCATTAGGTACCCTTAGACTTTTAGATGCGGTTAAAAATAGTGAAATAAGAACAAAAGTTTTTTGTATGTCATCTCCATATATATTTTCAGGAGAAATATATCCGCAAAATGAAGATACTAAAATAGATCCTAAGTCACCATATGCTATATCTAAAGTATATGCATATCAAATGGCTAAATGTTATAGGGAAACATATAATTTATTTGTGGTTAGTGGTATATGTTATAATCATGAATCTGCAATTAGAGATAAATCATTTGTTTCTATGAAAATAATAAATCACTTAAAACATAATAAAAACGATATATTAGAACTTGGTAATCTTAATGCAATACGTGAGTGGGGACATGCAAAAGATTATGTGTATTCTATGTGGCTTACATTGCAGCAAGATTATGCAGATGATTATATAATATCTACTAATAAATCATATAGTGTAAGAGAATTTGTAAGTCTTGCGTATGCTAAGGCAGGAATTACTTTAAACTGGAGTGGAGAAGGTCTAAATGAAGTCGCAAGAAACAGTAAAACAGGTGAAGTTTTAGTTAAAGTAAATTCAAATTACTTAAGACCTAATGATGCGAAGGTTTTAGTTGGAGATTCAACAAAGTTCAAAAATATAACAGGTTATAATTTTGAATATGATATAGATAAATTAATTGATTCACTAATGGAGGATTAATTATGCTAACATTTTTAATTATGGCTGGTGGAAGTGGTGAAAGATTTTGGCCGCTTTCAACGAAAGAAAGGCCGAAACAATTATTAAAAATATTTTCGGATAAATCTTTAATAAGATTAGCATATGAACGTGTATTACCCCTTGTCGGTAAAGATAGAATTTTTATTGCGACAAACGAAATACAAGTTAAAGCACTTAAAGAAGATTTGGCGGAAATAGATGATTCAAGAATAATTATTGAACCAGCATTTAGAGATACGGCCGCAGCTATTGCGTATGGTTCTACTATGATTTCGAAATATTATGAAAATCCCACTGTTTGTGTGC
The DNA here is from genome assembly GCA_963628445.1 of uncultured Eubacteriales bacterium. GTDB lineage: Bacteria > Bacillota_I > Bacilli_A > Acholeplasmatales > Anaeroplasmataceae > JAEELC01. The sequence goes on along the minus strand of CAVGEZ010000049.1, from coordinate 9,471 downwards.
TCGCTTCTGATCATTTGATTTCTGATGAGGAAACATTTAGACAAACTATAAAGATAGCTGAAATAGAAGCAGAGAATAATAATATTGTAACGCTTGGTATTAAACCTACATATCCTGAAGTAGGATACGGATATATTGAGGTTGAATCTAGTGAATTAATGAAACCTACAAAATCACTAGGTTTCAAAGAAAAACCTAAGTATGAAGTTGCTAAAGAATATTTTGAATCTGGAAAATATTTATGGAATAGTGGAATGTTTATATTCAAATATGATATAATAATTAAGGCATTAAAAAAATATAGTCCAAATCATTTTAACACTATTAGTTTAATTTCAAAGAAATTTGATAAAAATGAAGGTATTAAAACAGCAAATATTGTAAAAGATGATTTCTTAGAATTTGAAAAGAAATCTATAGATTTTGCGGTTATGGAACATGCGGATAATATTAAAGTTATTCCTTCAGAATTTGGTTGGAATGATGTAGGTAACTATTTAGCTTTTGAAGAATTATTTGATAAAGATGAAAATGGTAATGTCGTAAGAAAAATCAACTGTATATCAGTTGATTCAAGCAATAATATATTAGTTAGTGATGGAGATTATCAAAAGGTATCGCTTTTAGGTATACATGATATGATAGTTGTATTAACTAAAGATAATATTCTTATTTGTAATAAGTTTAAAAATCAGGATATAAAGAAAATATTGAAATTATTATAATTAAAAAAACACATAGAAAGGTTAACAATATGAATATTTTAATTAATGGTAGATTTTTGAGTCAAAAAATTACCGGTGTTCAGAGATTTGCGAGTGAAATAGTAAAAAAAATAGATTCATTAAGTGAATATTGGGATAATTTGAAATTTTCTATTGCGGTACCATGTGATTCTAGTGTAGAAAATTTAAATTTAAAAAATATAGTAATCATAAAACTTAAAGGTAAACCTAATTATTTTTGGGAGCAAATAAAATTATCTAAATTTATGAAGAAACATAAATATGATTATTTATTATCTTTATGTAATGTTGCGCCAATATCTTTAAAAAAGAAAAATATAGTATGTATTCATGATATGGCTGTTCGTACACATCCTGAATTTTATTCTAAAAAATTTGTTAGTGTGTATAAATTTATATATAAATCTCTATGTAAGAAAGCAACAAGAATATTTAGTGTTTCTGAATTTTCAAAAAATGAAATCATTAAATATTATCCTAACACAAAAGGTAAAATTGTAGTAGTACCAAATGCTGTCAACGAAGAATTTGGCACATATTTAGGTGAAGTTAATCAAAATTTACTTCAATACAAAGATAAAGAATTTTATTTTTCAGTAGGAAGTGCTAGTATCAATAAAAATATGAAATACGTTTATAGTTTGGCTAAAAAAAATCCTAATAAACTTTTTTTAATATCTGGCGCAAAAAATAAAGTATTTAGTGATGTTTCTAATGAAAAATTAAATAATGTGATTCATTTAGGGTATTTAGCAGATGATGAACTTTCTTATTTATATTCAAAAGCAAAAGGTTTCATTTTCCCGAGTATTTATGAAGGATTTGGAATTCCACCTTTAGAAGCAATTAAATGTGGATGTAAACAAATCATTGTTTCTGATATTCCGGTAATGCATGAAATTTTTGGTGAAAAAGGGATTAATTACATTAATGCGTATGATTATGAAACAAATATATTTGACAAAGAATTGCTTGAATTAGAAAATTTTGATAAAAGATATTCATGGGAGCATAGTGCAAAAATTATAATAGATGAATTTAAAAATATAAGACAAAGTTAAGTAGAGGAGAAATATATGATACCAAAAATAATACATGCTTGTTGGTTTGGTGGTAATCCAATACCTGAAGAATATGCTCATTATATTGAAGGATGGAAAAAACTACATCCATCATATGAAGTTAAGATTTGGACAGAAAAAGAGTTTGAACCTTATTTAGGTGATTCTTTATTTGTTAAAGATTGTATTAAAATTAAGAAATATGGTTTTCTAGCTGATTATTTTCGTTTAGTAGTTTTATATGAGTTTGGTGGAATATATGTTGATACGGATGTAGAAATATTAAAACCATTAGATGAATTTCTAGATAGTAAATTATTTTGCTGCTATATATTTGATTGCTTAGTTGGAACAGCTACTATAGGTGCTGAACCACATAATCCAATTATTAAAGAATGGCTAGAAAAATTGTTATCTGATTATGAACAAAATAAACAGTTAGTTGTGAACAACAATTGGATCACTCAATATTTCTTAGATAACTTTGATGACTTTAAATTAAATGGAAAAGAACAACATTTAAAATGTGGAATAGATATTTATCCTAGAGATTACTTTGAAAAGATAAAATTGTCTAAAAAGAGCGGGGGGGGGTACGCTATTCACCATTGTGGAGGTTCTTGGCAACTAAAAGGAAGACCTTGGTATGTTAAACTCGCAAAGAAAGTCCTTCCTAAGAGAATGGTTGCACGAGTTTCGCATAAAAATGCATTAAAGAATAACGATTTTTATCAAAGATATTTAATTGACAAAAATAAATAGTAATGGAGGGTTCATATCGTGAATACGTTTAAAAAAATAGTTAAAAAAATAAGAATTAACCACCTAAAGTATTATCAAATTCTTGGAAGAAGTAAATATATGAAGAGACTTAAAAAAGTTTATTCAAAATATGGAGTTCAATTTTTAGATGATGGTCCTAGGTTTATTGCAAGCGATGTATATTTCGATACTACTTGCCCAATAAAAATCGGGGGGAGCTGTACTACTATAGCTTCTAAATGTCTTATTCTAACTCATGATCACGCAGTCGATTATGCTAATAAACCAATTGAATTTAAAATGAAAGAAATTGGCATAAAAAAATCAGTGTCTATTGGAAACCACACATTCATTGGGCAAAGGTGCATTATATTACCTGGAGTTAGTATTGGGAATAATGTTATAGTTGGAGCGGGCTCAATTGTTACTAAGGATATACCAGATAATGAAGTATGGGCTGGTAATCCAGCTAAACACATATGTACTATAGAAGAGTATACATTAAAACAATTTACTAAAAATAAAGATTATATTTTTTAGTCTTAGAAAGGGGATGCTTATCTTGCAAATTACAATAATGGGCTATTTTTGTCTATTTATCGTAATATTATCAATATCTTTAAGAAATAGACATTTACTATTATATTCTTCGGTATTTTTTTCGGGGTTTTCTGGTAGTTCTGTTTTAAATATTGGCGATGTATCTATTCAACCATCGTACTTTTTATTTATTATTTTTATGATAGCATCGCTATATAAAATACGAGATATTAAAATAGATAAAATGTATTTGATTTTTTTGTCTTATTGCATTATTAGCACAATTTTTCCTTTATTTTTGAAAGACAAAAATATAATTGTGCAAACACAAGCAAACGGATACGCAAATGTAGGGTATTCTATTTCTAATTTCATACACGCAGGATATTTGATATTTACTTTTATTTTTTTTATTTGTTTAATTAATGTTAGAAATGATAAAATTAAAATGAATATTTACAAAGCATTTAAATATGGAATATTTGCATTTATATTTGTAACATTATATCAAGTGATTGCTTTTAAATATAATCTACCATTTGATGAAATATTTAGACAAGGTGTTAACGGTAATATTCAAGGAACAAGATTATACGGACCATGTGGTGAAGCTAGTATGATGGCATATTATTTAGCACCGAGCTTGCTTTTTTTATGGATTGAAAAGAAAAATAAGTTTGATGTTGTAATGTTTTTTGTGGGAACAGCATTGGGAATAATTACGAAATCTTCAACATTTTTAATTGGATATGTTTGTATATTGATATTTATTTTAATAAAATTATTTTTATCAATAAAAGTTAAAATAAAAAAAGATATAATAATTAAAATAACGATGGCTTTATTTTTGCTTTTAATAATTGTTGTTTTGAAATTTGATATGATTCTATCTTTAGTAGATGCATTTGTTGGGAAAATAAACAAAAAAAGTTTGTCAGGAATAGAAAGAAGTGAAGCATTCCATAATATGATTAATGTTGGAATTAAATATCCTTTTGGGGTTGGTTTTGGTACTTCCCGAAGCTTTGATTTGTTTTCTACGTGGATTTGTAATATTGGAATCGTAGGACTATTTTTATATGCTGTTTTATTACTTGATTTTTGTATTAGATCACTTAGATTTAATAATAAATATATGTTTGTATTTCTTTTAGTCGTTTTACTTATGATGAGTTCTGTTCCTGAACCATATAATTTGTTTATTCAAGTGTTTTTTTATTTAGCTATTTCAAAAGGGAAAAAAATAGGGCAAAAAGTTAAGCAAACAGCTTAAAAATGTTTGTTGTTTAATATTTTTTCATATATTAACAGATTAAAAATATAATAAATTTAGTGATGATTTTGCTCATGTTGTAATGTGATTTTATACATTAGTTAAAGTAATATAAAATTATTAAGTATCTTATGAAGCTGATGAAAATATGTTGAGCTAATAACCTTAAATAAATATTTAAGAAGGAGAATGTATAGTCTTAATTATACCTGATTATACGTGAATTTTATGGATGTATCAATTATTATTGTGAATTTTAAAAATGCTAAGTTAACATTAGATGCAATTAATTCAATAAATGAAAAATCAAGTGGTTTTTCATATGAAATTATTGTTGTTGATAATTCTAATGATATTATTGAATTTAACAAATTAAAAGAGTTATGTGGTGATAAAGCAATTTGTGTAGATGCAAATGCTAATTTAGGATTCGGTAAAGGTAATAATTTGGGCGTTACTATGTCAAACGGGAAGTATGTTTATTTTTTAAATAATGACACATTATTAATAAATAATGCTATATATGAGTTATATAAATTTTTGGAAAACAATAAAAATGTAGGGATTGTTGGTAGTAATTTGTATGATTGTAATGAAAAGCCATATCACTCATTTGATAAAAATGAATTGAATTTAAAGAATATTAAAAAAAATAACTCATTTATAAGTATTATAAAAAGGAAATTATTTAGAAGGCTGGATTTTAATTATTCTAGTAAACCATTAAAAATTGAGGGTTGTGTTTGCGGTGCTTCCTTAATGTTGTTAAGAAGCAATTTTGATAAACTCGGTGGATTTGACAAAGATATATTTATGTATGCTGAGGAAACACTTTTATGTTATAGATTAATACATGAATTAAATTTAGAAATTTATAATATACCATCTAGTAAAATCATTCATTTAGAAGGTGGTAGTTTCGGATCAGAATTAAAAATGTCTTCATGGAGAGCAAAAGTATTTATAGATGGAACTATAGTTTATTTCAATAAAATTTATGGTAGAAGTGAATGCATTAATTATTTGCGTTTTACTATTAAAGAAAGTAAAAGAAAAAAAATTTTTTCTAAATTATTTAAAAGAAATAAGCAAGATTTTATAAATATTATCAAAGCGTGTGAAGATAAGATAAATGAACTAAATGACTAATTTTTATAAGTAGAATGACCAAAAATATCAGTTGAGGAGGTAATGATATATGAAAGGTATAATTTTAGCAGGTGGATCAGGTACAAGGCTTTATCCACTAACACTTGTTACAAGTAAACAACTACTCCCAATATATGACAAACCAATGATTTATTATCCATTATCTACATTAATGCTTGCAGGTATTAAAGATATATTGATAATATCAACACCTGAAGATACACCTAGATTTGAATCATTACTTGGTGATGGTTCTAAATTTGGTATTAACTTATCTTATAAAGTACAACCATCCCCTGATGGTCTTGCACAAGCATTTATTATTGGTAAGGAATTTATTGGTAGTGATGCTTGCTGTATGGTACTTGGAGATAATATTTTCTATGGTAATGGCTTTAAGAAAGCATTACATAATGCAGTTAGTAATGCAGAAAATGGTAGATCTACTGTATTTGGATATTATGTAACTGATCCTGAAAGATTTGGTGTAGTTGAATTTGATGAGAACGGTATGGCTATTTCTATTGAAGAAAAGCCAACTAGTCCAAAATCTAACTACGCAGTAGTAGGTTTATACTTCTATCCTAAAGGAGTATCTAATATGGCAGAACAAGTTAAACCATCACAAAGAGGTGAACTTGAGATTACTACCTTAAATCAAATGTATTTAAGTAATGGTAATTTAGATGTAATTACTTTTGGTAGAGGCTTTACATGGCTTGATACAGGTACTCATGAATCATTAGCGGATGCAACTGCATTTGTAAAGATGATTGAAGAACATCAAGGATTAAAAGTATCTTGTGTAGAAGAAATAGCTTATAATAATGGTTGGATATCTAAAGAAAAACTACTTGAAATTGCTGAACCTATGAAGAAGAACCAATATGGTCAACATTTAATTAATGTAGCAAACGGAAAAATTAGATACTAGGAGAGTAACTATATGGAAAAGATAATTGGTAATTTCAAATTTATTGAAACATCTATTAAAGATGTATATGTTATAGAACCAAAGAAGTATGGTGATAATAGAGGATACTTTATGGAAACATATAAAGAATCTTCTTTTAAAGAAGCAGGACTAGATTATAACTTTGTTCAAGATAATCAATCTAAATCTAAAAAAGGTGTTTTAAGAGGCCTACACTTTCAAAAGACTTATCCTCAAGCAAAACTTGTTCGTTGTATTGAAGGAGAAGTATTTGATGTATGTGTAGATTTAAGAAAAGATTCTCCTACATATGGTAAATGGGAAGGTGTAGTATTATCTAGTGAATTAGGTAATCAGTTTATGATTCCTAGAGGATTTGCACATGGATTTGTAGTATTAAGTGAAACTGCAACATTCTGTTATAAGTGTGATGAATTATATCATCCTGAAGATGAAGGTGGAATTATGTGGAATGACCCTGAGGTTGGTATTGATTGGCCATATAAGGATGAACCATTGCTATCTGAGAAAGATAAGGTACATCCAGCATTAAAAGATTGTAAGATTAAGTTTTAATATATTAATATAAATAGAGTTTAAACGAATACTTTTTTACGTAAGTTGTTTGTGCTTGAAAATAATTATTGACATTCAACTTGTATAGAGTATAATATAAGAGATCAGTGATGAGTTTAAAATTCTTAGAAAAAGCGTAAGCGATGCACTAATTAGTGGCAAGAATGGCAACTCATCTTTTTTTAATAGAAAGGAATATTAATAAAAAAATTTTCTGATATAAATCAACAAATTAATATTCTTAAATCACGTGGAATGAAATTTAATAATATATCCCACGCTAAAAATGTATTAAGACATATTAACTATTACAATATTATTAATGCTTTTAATGATTTATTTATAGATAGTGAAAATTCGAATGAATATTATATAGATAATATTACATTTGAGGAAGTATATAATGTTTATCTATTTGATAGAAATATAAGACATATATTTTTAAAATATATACTTCAAATAGAAAATGAATTAAGAACTCATGTTGCATATGTATTTTCAAAATATGAAGGTCCTTATAAATACTTAGATAGCAATAATTTTGATTTGAAACATAATGATTATACAATTAATATGATTGAATCAATAAAAGAAAATGTTAATAAGCAATATAAAGATACTAGAGATGATATGATTAGTCATTTTGTAAAATTAAATGAACCATTACCTATGTGGGTATTAGTTAATACATTTGATTTTGGACTACTTAAAACATTTTTCCTAAATATGAAAAATTTAGAGAAGAAAGAAATTGCTGCTATCTACTCTTTAAGTATCAAATCTTTTAATTCATTTTTACAAACCTTGCATATGTTTAGAAATGTATGCGCTCATGATTATAGAATCTTATTTTATAGAATACATGATTCTAATAAGAAGATTGTTGATACTAACATACATAAGCATTTAAATATTATTAAAGATACTAATAATAACTATATATGTGGCAAATCAAATTTATATTCATTAGTAATAATATTTAAATACGTATTAAGCGATACTTTATTTAAGGTTTTTTTTTGAAGAACTTATCAAATCTATTGATAAATTAAAAGAAAGTCTTGAAGCTATAGCCATTAACAAAATATATAAAGCTATGGGATTTCCAATCAAGTTAGATATCAACTAGATTGGAAAGATTTAGTTAATGTAGCAAAGTGAGGTCTTATCATGGATAAAAACATAAGAATCCTTGTCACAGGCGTGAAAGGTCAGTTAGGTTATGACTGTGTAAGAGAATTAAATAAACGCGGGTTTACTAATGTATTAGGTATTGATAGAAGTGAACTTGATATAACAGATGAAGAAGCAGTTCATAAGTTCATTAATGAATATAAACCAAATGTAGTTATGCATAATGCTGCATGGACTCAAGTAGATAAAGCTGAGGAGAATAAAGAAGCAGTATATAAAGTCAATGCACTAGGTCCTAAATATATAGCTGAGGCTTGTAAAGAAGTCGATGCTAAAATGGTCTATATCTCTACAGATTATGTCTTTGATGGTAAGGGAGATATACCTTTTGAGGTTAATAGTCCTAAGAATGGACTTTCTACCTATGGTAAAACAAAAGGACAAGGTGAAGACTTTGTTATATCAAGCCTAGATAAGTACTTTATAGTGCGTATTTCTTGGGTATTTGGAATAAACGGTAATAACTTTGTTAAGACTATGTTAAAACTTGCGGATATGGGTAAAACAGAACTTAATGTAGTAAGTGACCAAATAGGTTCTGTTACTTATACTTATGATTTAGCTAAACTATTATGTGATATGATAGAAACTGATAAATATGGTATATATCACGCAACTAATGAAGGATATATATCATGGGCTGATTTTGCACGTGAAATATTTAAATTAACAAATAGAAATGTTTTAGTTAATGGAATAACTACTGCTGAATATAAAAAGTTAGTTCCAAATCAAACTGATAGACCATTAAATTCTAGAATGTCTAAAGTTAGTTTAGATAGAGCTGGATTTAATAGACTACCTGATTGGAAAGACGCTTTAAGTAGATACTTAAGAGAATTGGAGGAAACAAAAAATGTCTAAATTCTTAGTAACCGGAGGTGCCGGTTTTATTGGAGGAAACTTCCTTCATATAATGGTTAATAAATATCCAAGTGACCAATATGTATGTATAGATGCTCTTACATATGCAGGTAATATGGAAACTTTAGAACCTATTATGGATAAACCAAACTTCAAGTTTGTTCATGAAAATATATGTAATAGAGAAGCTGTATTTAAATTGTTTGAGGAAGAACATTTTGATTATGTAATTAACTTTGCAGCTGAATCACATGTAGATAGATCTATTGAAAATCCTGAGATATTCTTAAAAACTAACATCTTAGGTACACAAGTATTAATGGATGCATGTAGAAAATATGGTATTAAGAGATATCATCAAGTATCTACTGA
>CAVGEZ010000048.1:0-14432 GCA_963628445.1 uncultured Eubacteriales bacterium | reverse complement strand
CTACCAAATTCACTATTACCTACTATTATTTTATTTTTAACCCAATTTGGCATATATTTAAATTCCTCCATATATTTTATATTTCTATTAAGTATTATTATGTTTAAATAATACCTTCATTAAAATATATAGAGTTAAATTTTAATTTTTACTCATTTAATCTAAAAAAACTAAAAAAAGATTTTATCAAATATTAAGTAAAATCAAAAAATGTAATTAATTGCACCTTTTTGCCCTTTTCTCAATGCAATTAATTACACCTTTTAGACATTTAATAAAATCTAGAACTATAATTAAGTTCAAACAAATATTTAAATAATTACGTATTGAAAACTTTGATAAATTTCTTAGAAAAATCCTCTTGAAACAAAATAAGTATAAAGAGGTTTATTGAAATGATAAGTAAACCAATTTTAGATTAAAATTAGTCGATAGCTATTAATCTAGTCTTTCTTTATCTTTTAATTCGCTTAAGAAAAAAGGAAGAAAGTAAAATGGTATTGTTAAAATTTTATTTTCAGTATCATATCCATAATTATTTTTAGATATTTTAACTGCATAATTCAATTTATTATGGTCCTTAAACTTATCTAAAGAATTTAATTTTCCCTTAGATTTTTTAACATCAATAGGAATAATACTAGACTCACTTTCAATTACAAATTCGAATTCAGAATCTCCTTTTCCCCTCCAGTAAAATAAATTATATCCATAATTAACTAATTCTATTGCAACATAATTTTCAAAAAATATTCCGCTAAGTGTATTTCTTCCATCATCTGTCAAAAAGTATTTAGGATTTATATTACTCTGATATGTAAATAAACCCATATCTGCTAAATACAGTCTATATAATGATTCATTTGAATCTATTAAAGGAATTGTTACATTCTCTTTTACAAGTGAAGATTTATATACAATGAACGCTAATGAGAGCCAATCAATAGGCGTTGTTAAATCTCTACTTTTTAAATTCTTTTCTATTAATGAAGCTTTAAAATTTTTAGATTCTTTATTAAGTTGAGAGTATATATTTTCAAATATTTTTTTTGATCTTACAATTGATTCAGGGCTTGCTTGATACAATTCCATATCAGATAAATAATTATCATATAAATCAACCAATATTTCTTTAGCAGATTGATATGATTTACTAGTTAAATATTCGTTTACTACTTCAGGCATTCCTCCAAGTATTAAATAGTCATAAAAACATTCTAAAGCTTTAGTATGAACTAATTCTTCGACTTTAGTTTTATTATCGTATGAACTTTTGAGCTTATCATAAAGTATTTTATTAACATTAAATAAATATTCTTCAAAATCTAATGGATAAATAGTTAATTGATTAATTTTACCTACTGGGAAAAGAAATTTATCTGTTGTCTTAATTCCTCTATGTCTATTCTCTCTTTGAATTTTTATTCTAACCATTGAACCAGTAACAATTACTGGTACATCTCTAAAATACTCGCAAAAATATTTCATTAATGTTACTATTGGAAGGCATTCTTGAGCTTCATCAAATATCAATAATATACTTGAATCTATTTTGATTCCTTTATCTAATGATAAATAATTAATTATTTCATTAGCGTTAACATGTGTTTTACAATATTCAACAAATTCATGATCAGTTCTACAATCAATATAAATATACTTATTTTTAAAATAAGTTTCTGCAAATATATTTTTTATTAAATATGATTTCCCAACTTGTCTTGCACCCCAAACAATAAGAGGTTTTCTATTTTTACTTTCTAACCAATTCTTTAAATTATTAATATATTTTCGATACATAAGTAATCACCACAGTCAAATTTTAACATTAATTGCACCTTTTAGTCAAGATTTATGTAGTATTAATTGCACCTTTTAGCATATTTTAGTATATAATTAATTGCACCTTTTTGCCCTTTTCTCAATGCAATTAATTACACCTTTTAAGCATTTCTTACTCCTCATTAGTTATTTTAATCAAATTTTAGAATGATTATTAAATAATAACTTTATAAATTATTTAATATCAAAATGCTTATCAATTTCATACATAAAATCATCTAAATTTCTCAATTTTCCACTTGCTTCCTCTTCTTCTGCTTATCTTGTTTTTTGTGCAAAAATCCTCTCATACTTTGTTTCTTCATCATCAGTACATCACCATTGACATCATATGATTTATTATCTTAAACTTTTAAATATTCGTTCATTTTGCAATCCAAATCATCACAAGTCTTCATATCTATTCCAAAAACTTGATTTACTTCGTTATACTAAAGTTGTTAATCATTTACTTACAAGATACATTAAATTAAATATTCTTAACAAAACTAAAGTTGTCTATACATTTATCTTTCCAATTTAATCTATCATATTGAAAATTAATAAATCCATTCTTTTCATAGAATTTATAGTTACCTTGAGTGTTAGTGATTAAAGCTAATTCATTAGCACCTTGTGCTTTAACATAAGGAATCAAACATTCATTAATCATTTTACTCCCAAGGCCTTGGCCTTTATAGTTAGTGTCTACTGCAAGTAATTCGATATACCATGCATTCTTATGTTTTTCTTCGCACGCTTTATGTGCAATATTAGAAATATTAAAAAAATCAATAAGTCTTCTAAATCCTACAGGAGATAATAAACTAATACCACCTGATCTAATATAATTTGAAAGGCTTATTCTTTTAATGTTTGGATTTTGTAACAATGAAACAGATACAATTTTCCCATCTCTTACACCTACAAAGCATTTATGCTTTCTAGCATTTGCGCTTATATGAACCTTATTTAATTTAGTTATATAAGAAATAAAATCTTCTCTACTCTTAAATTTATCTCTAAATGTTAAGGTATACATTGGGTATTCACCAAAAGACTCAGCTACCATTTTAGCTATTTCTTTTAATTCACTATTATATGCTTCTCTATATTCTATCATTCAATTATCCTCCTATATTACATTTATGAACACGTGTTTACTATCAAACACGTGTTTAGTATAATATAGTTATATTGATTTACAATGAACGCATTGAGCTAAACTGTTCATTAATGAAATATTAAGTTATTGTGTTCATAATTGGAGTGATAAAAATGAATGATAGACGTAATCTAAAAACTGAAAAATTAATTAAAGATGTATTCTTAAAATTATTAAAAGCAAAAGATATAAATAAAATAAGTGTTGCGGAAATATCAAGACTTGCTGACATCGGTAGAGGTACATTTTATTTACATTACGCGGATGTTTATGATTTATATGAAAGTATCGAGCAGGAAGTAATAGCTGATTTAAAAAATATGTTTAAAACATCATTTCCAACTACTAATTCAACTAACAGTTTAAAATTATCTAATTCTTTAGTTAATTATATAGAAAACAATAAAGAATTATTTAAAGTATTAATTCGTTCTAATATTGGTAATACCATGAATAAGATAAAAAGAAGTTTTTATAATGAGGTTTATGATGAGAATTCTATAGTCTCTCCTTCACTTAATAAACAATATAGTTTAACAGAATCTATCTTTGTTGTTTCAGGTATTATTGGGACATTAGAAAAATGGATCTTAGATGATTTTAAGGTATCAGGAGAAAATATGGCTAAGATGATAAATACAATCATTTTAAAAATAAATAATAATCAATTAATAAGTTAACTAACAGCATAAATTTTGTAAAAAAAACTAGGCTTAATAACCTAGCTAGATAAGACTCTAATTAAACAATAACTTTCTATCTTTATATTTATTTAAAATGTATTTGTAAAAATACAATGACCAAAAATTAATAAATCAAAACACCATACACCAAATAAAGACATTAAAATCGAATATAATTTACCTTTTACTTGTCCCTAATTAATACATCACTAGTAGATGATATTAAATAGTATCTTGGTTTATTGAAAACCAAATCCAATTCTTTTAACGGCTCATTAACTCTATTATAAATACTTTATACATTTTAGAATTACCTGCAAATGAGCCAAAACAAGCTGCATACAATTCAACTAGCTTAAGTATATCCACACTAAGAACCATTTAAGTTTTGAATAATACTTAGGGTATACAACCATTACAAACTTTTTATTTTTAAAGGTTCATTTTATAACATTTTAAATCGTTAAATATTCCATTGCATATTTTTTTCTTTTACAAGATTCTATCTTATATAAAACATACTTATTAGAATCAGTATACTCACTTCTAATCTTAATCATATTACCTTCAAATTGCTAAATCTCAATACAGTATTTATAATATTCTAACATAATACTATTTATTTAAAAGTTTTTATAACCATGTAATTTGAGTTATGAGATCATCCTTAAAATTAAAGCAGCCAAAACGTTGACATTATATATCAATTACAATAAATTATAAACAGAGGTGATATTATGTCAGTAAGTAAGCAAACACAAATTAGAATTAATCCTACAATAAAAAAAGAAGCTACAGAACTTTTTGATGTTCTAGGATTTGATATGTCTACTGCTGTAAATATGTTTTTACATCAATGTATTATGCGAGGTGGCATATCTTTTAGCGTTAAACTTCCTAATTACAATAAAGAAACTATTGATGCAATGTTAGAAACAAAAAAATTTCTAAAGATCCAAATTACAAAACATATTCTTCTATTGATGATTTAAGAAAGGCTTTAGAAGATTAATGTATAAAATTCGTTTTACCAATACGTTCAAAAAAGAATTATAAATAGTTGAAAGTGTTGAGGTATATCTCTATTAGAAAAAATTAATTCAAAAGGCAATTATAAAGTATTTCATAAATGTCATATTAAACAAGACACTGGCCTTTAATATATTTAATTGAAGATGACATTCTAACTCTTACTCTAACCAATACTCTTACTCATTCCAATTTATTAAACCTATAGGAAACTACATTGCTTCCTTTTTAAATAGTACAATTTCATTCAACTAAAATTATAATCAAATCTAGCTTTTTATATTTACATAAACTTTATATTACTCTCTTTAAAATCCAATTTGAATAATTTAGTCAGCTAAACAATATCCAGTTTCAATTAAAATCTAGGTAATTTTCATGTTTATTCAACTTCTATCCAAAAATTGCGAAACGTAAAGTCAAATCTTTATCTAATACGCATGGCTCTAAAAAATCGCTTGAAAATCCAGAATTTTCATCAAATGAAGTAGTAAAGAAAGTAAATGACCAATATCCAACTCCTTCTAAAGTTGGTAATTTATAACTTAGAGATGATGAATTAAAATTATCAATATCTTCATAAGAAAGATTATGTCCCTTTTCATATTTGATAGTAGTTATAGCTAATTCATCATTTAAAAAGTAATAACCATCGTTCTCTTTATTTTCATTATATCTAAAAGCATATAAATGTATGTTGGACAAATGTTAAAGTGACTTGATCTGTCTCATTCACAGTATTTGAAGAATCAGAATTTGTTAATGTAAAAGAACAAGCCGCAAGCAAAGCCAATAACAGCACTAATACATATATTAAAAATATTCTTTTCATTAAGCAAAGCCTCATTTTTTAATATTTTTGTAAATGTAAACGAGAAAATGTGGGGCTCAGCACCAAAATTTTTAAACCACGTTGTTGATTTTGAATTTCTGATTTCATTGTCTTTTTTATACAGCACGTCGTTGATTTTGTAGTTAGCAAATATCCCCTACGTTGCTCTAATTAAAGAACCTAAATACTAATCCCTTTAATATTGTATTAAAAATTTCTATATCAATTAATCGTTCAATCAATTTAAATCTTATTTTAGCACAACGCTTGAATTAATCTTTATAAATATTTTGATAATCTTATTCTTACTATGTCTTTTACTTTACTAATAGATTCTTTCATATATTTTCGATCTAATCCTGCTTCTTCCCCCACTTTAATAAGGTCAGTATCTAAAATATTAGTTCCCTTAGAGTTAACAGATGTAGTATGTTCCTTGTAGTATGTATTACTATAAACCATATCATAGGCAGGAGATAATCTATAACTTTTAGTTGATTCATCGTATAAATAAGAGAAGTTTTTAGCATGATCATCTAAATTATGCGCGTAAACATTAAAGCACATTCTTAAGAACAAGTTTTTAATATCTATCAAATTATTATTAGTTAAAATATTAGTTAATTTAAATAAATCAGAATAATCTAAACATGGGCTTCTAAAATCCACTTCTAATAAAGCTGCAGCGCTAATTATATGAATTTTGTCACCATTTACTCTATCAAATCTTTTTATACCGAAATATCCTGTATTAGTATTAGATTGGAATAATTTAACCTCTGGCATATCTATACCAATTTCCTTACAAGCTAGAGCATAATCATATTCACATTTTCCAATTTCTTTAAAATCAAAACGTGACTCGAATTTAACGATCCAATCTTCATTATTAATGTTTACTAGCGCCTTAGGTCTAGCACCACCAGATGAACCACCAAAATAATATAAGTAATCAATATCTTCATCTTGATGATTTAATATATTATTAGCCTCTTCTTGGTATTTATCTAAATCAAATGATAAATCCTCTTTCATTTCATGATTAGGTTCATATTCTAATGCACCCATACCACTTTTTCCAATAAGAGATAATCTAATTAATCCATCAATTTTAGATATTCCTTGTTTTTTTAGATATCTATCTAATAATAAATTCCCCCATTGATCAGGTTGACTATCCGCAAATACGCCATAAAAGCCATTAAACACTGACTTTTTTGGAATAAATACACATTCTCTCAAAGGTAGGGAAAAAGGAGAAATTGAAAATCCTCTTTTCAACCAATTTTCATCATATTGAAATGCATACATATCCTCGTATTTAGCAAGATATCCAACGATATTATCATGATAATAAACATTAATTTTTTCCATATCTTATTACCTCTTCAATATTAGAAAATGTTACATTAGTGAATAATGTCAAAATATTATCAACTATATCTAATGCAACACATAATTTAGTTAATGAACTTAGAGAAATTTCTCCTTTAGTTTCAAATCTTTTAATGGTTCCATAAGATACGTTAGACATATTAGCTAATTCTAATTGGGTAATATTTTTACTCTTTCTAATTTTCTTAAATCTTTTCGCAACGCTCTTTATAATTTCATCTGTAGTTTCAAATACCATATAATTACTCCATAGATAACATTTTGTCTTTTTTTAGCATTTAATAATAAAAATAGATAATATTTTATCTATAATAATTTTATCATATTATCTGAATTTTATCAACATTTTACTATATACAACTAGAAGAAAAATACCATGATCATATTTTAAAAGGTAATTTTAAAAGCTTTCATGAATGTCATATAAAACAAGACCTGATTTTAATATATTTAATTGAGATAGATATTTTAACTTATACTCTAACCAATACTAATACTCATTCAGATTTATTAAACCTATAGGAAGCAAAGCTTGCTTCCTTTTTAATTGTGCAACAATTTCATTCAGCTAGAGTTATAATAGACTCTAGCTTTTTATATTTACACAAACTTTATGTTACTCTTTCAAACGCACTAACATTCTCTTTATTAAATAGTTCAATATTCTACCTTACATACAAAATCAAACCACCTTATCATTTATTCTAAAAGAAAAGTACCTACCAGTTCTGATAGATACTCTCTTAATATAAAACCTTACTCTTACTTTTTATTTTGCTGATATATTTC
Organism: uncultured Eubacteriales bacterium; assembly: GCA_963628445.1. Taxonomy (GTDB): domain Bacteria; phylum Bacillota_I; class Bacilli_A; order Acholeplasmatales; family Anaeroplasmataceae; genus JAEELC01. Next base: position 6,718 of record CAVGEZ010000048.1, on the reverse strand, counting down.
GATTAAATCGTCAATCGCCATTTCCGGTGCCATTGTGTGGAACATCAAATAATTTATTCTCATCCTTTCATATGGTGCTTGTTTGTATATTTTTTTGCTAGTCTCATCATTATAGTAATGCCAATACCTATAGATATAACCAATCCAATAAATCTCGTCTTTTGTAGCAATCTTTCCTCCTCTTTTCAAAGAATCTCCGCATTCGTCTTCGAGTTCTTCTAAGAGATATTCTTCACCGGACCACTGCATTCGATTATAAGACGAATCAAGCTCTTTTGCCACATTTGACTCCATAAATTGTTTCACAAAGGATTCACTATCAAACCCCTTCTCCACAGACAATTCAAACAGTCTTCCCTGAATATCACAAAGTTTATATTCAATCAGGTTCATATTAATTTTCTCCTTTTCGTGCAGAGTCTAATATTTCATCGAAGAATCTGCCTTCTCGGCGGTAATTCTTACAGATCTCGTTTGCCATGTTAACTCCTTTAATTCGATTTTCTTCACTCACAATCTGTAAACATTTACGCTCAAGCCATGACAACTCAACTTTCGTTTCAATTTTAACTTTGTCGCACCCTCTTTGTGTGAGCATAACGTATTGTTTCCCTAATTGCAATGCTGACAAACTTCCTACAAGAGCTTGATCGGTAATCAATTCTTGAAAAAAGTTGTCTATCACATAGAACATTCTATCATCTGCAATATTTCCAATAGCTAAATCTTTATCCGAAAGATAATTTTCATATTTACCATATAATTTCGTACCCTTGATTTTATCCATACGACCGCGATGATATGCAACTAACATGGCCCATTCTATATTAGCAGGAATTTCAATAGTGTTAAGGTCTTTAATATCTACCGAAACAATATAAAACTCAGATTTTGGAAAATCACAAACAAGTGTCAATGATTGTCCTGGTTCTGTTCCCATATAAAATCCTTTCCCAAAGTCGCACTTATCTCTGCTTTTTGGTTCAATTCTTCCTTCGAGTCCTGATTTTGAGCCATGGTACAAAACAATTCTATTATCCTTAATTTTAATTGTTTTTGCCAAATCATGTACTTTTTGAATAATAAACTCATAAAGTGGAACACAATGCTTGACACAAAAATCGTATATTTTCTCTTGTGCTAGTTTATTCGGAATCACATGTCCATTTTCCCAACGATTTATGGTCGCAAAAGATACTCCAAGTTCATTTGCCATTTCAACTTGACTATAATTTGCACTTTCTCTAATTTTCTTAAGCAATTCTTGCATACAAACCTCCATATAACATTTTCTTTATTTTTATTATATACTATGTTATATAAAAAGTCGAGAATACTTTAGAAAACCTAAATTTAAAGCTTATGAGGTTAGTAATTCGATGTGTACCTGAAGAAAAGTTTTAACGTTTATAGATATTATCTTTACAAGTTTTTAAGTTATTACTTGGTACAAGATGATAGTTAAATAATTTAAGCAGCTAAATAATATTGCATATAGTAAAATATAATTATTGGCATAGCTATTATGACAATAACTTTTCCATTATTATTTTTAAATAATACCACATTCAATAAAAATTTTCTTAACCACCTCATTAATTGATAAGGCTGGATTTTCATAATAGTAAGAATATCCTGAAAATTTAATCAATTTCTTATTTTCAATATTATATTTTGTTATCTTTTCAGCTCTTTTAATTGCAGATTTTACATCATCAATACTAAGCTTAGAAAGACATCTTTTGAATGTACTTTCATTTTTAAAGTGACCTAGATTTTCAAATTTTTCATCAAAACATTGTTGAATAGGCCCTAGGTATTGTTTCAATCTATAAATTGACTAAAGCAATCTTTCTTATGTAAGATAATCCAAAGTTCAAAAGTAAAATTACTGTAACCTAACTGATAATTGATGTTCTTTTGCTTCTTAGCTTCAGACATTTCCTTTAAAATATTTTGAAATTTATTTGTATGATACTCTCCATTACTTTCAATAACATATATGTATAACCAAAGGAGTTATTTTAGCATTAGTCCCCTTGTAAAAACTTCTAGGACTTTGTTCAACTTTAGGAACTATTGAAACATTATATTTCTAGATTCAACTTTATTTATTTGATCTCTTAGCCACAAGAAATACCACTTTTCAGTTTCACCTTCGACTGTTAGAACATATTATTTAGTTTCAAGCATTACCCTATTCCCCTTTTTTAGAAATAATATCTTTTAATATTTGACTAAAATCAACATCCTTAATAGCACCATAAATATTAACAAAATAATTATTCATATAATCTTCACCCTTACGAACCCCATTTGCAGTTTTAAAATCAGATAAAGAATAATGAATACTTCCATTTGTTTTATCGTCTCTTTCTACAAACTTTATTTCATCTCTTCTAAATAAAGATGCATCCAGGAATATAGGATTATGTGTATTAAATATCAATTGAGCATGATTCTTATTTATTTCATCATTATAAAAAATTGAAATAATATTCATTAAAGCCATAGAATGAATGGATGCATCAAATTCATCCATTACAAGAGTCCCACCATTAAGTAGAGCATTTATAACCAATGGAAATTCATTAATGAAGCGAATTGTTCCACATGACTCAAATGCACCAGCAGGGATCGCAATGTTATTACTATTAAATATTGAGCATAATACAACATCATTTCCATCATTAATAGCTTTATATCCTAATGCATAAGAATTAATCCCAAATTCTTTTGCCGCTTCCGTTAATGTTTTTTCAATATAAACTGTATTCTCTTTTGGGTCAGCAAATTTATGCATAACCTTTAACGCATCAGAACGATATATCCATGAATTTATTTTGTAACCAATTAACAATAAGTGATACAAGTTCAGGTGCAAATATATTCTTAAAACCATTTGTTAAAAATAATTCAGTATCTATTAAACTATTTCTTGCAATTTCCTTTGTTTTAGGTGTAATTCTATTAATACTATTATTTGATAACGATCTGATCACGGATGGAAGATTTACATCTAGAATATTATCACGTGTAAACACTTCTTTATCATTTACAATTAGTTTTTCTAATAAAATTTTTCTTTCAAAATCTTTATTTAAAAAGTTCCCTAATGAAATTACAACACTATATGAAATTAAATATCCCTTTTCTATAAATGAAATTGAAAATTCAGTTGGTAAATTATTACTATCACAATTAGGGATAAGTTCTAAAGATGATGTTGCAGCATTAGGAGATACAACAATATCTGAATTTCTTATATTCCCTCTTAATATAATAGATTTAAATGTTTCCATAGCACCAATTATATTAGTTTTACCTGATGCATTAGGTCCATATATAACAGCAAAACAAAGTGCCTTTTTATTTTTACTTTCAATTTTTTCATTAAGTATACTATAATCAAGTCCTGTTTGTTTTGGAGTGGGAATCAAAGAAAATATAGTTACATCAACAAACGATTTATAATTTTTAATTCAAGTAACTTATAATCACCCTTTTCTATATATAGAAAAGTTATAAAAAAGTGTCTTTGTAAACAAAATATGATGTGTATTTGCAAGATTTTCGCAAATAAGCGTTAATTTTCAAGATACAATCTCTAATTTAGCATTAAAATTAAATCTTTTATTTAATTTTAATTTATTTTTTACTTCATATGCTTTAATACTAAAAGATTTAAATTAAAAGCGGGAAGATATAAATAAAACATTATAAAAGATTTGCTTCTATGAAAATTGTTAAGCTCATATTAGACTCTTATATTATTTTACCCTCGCAAGGTCTTATACATTTTGAATTAAAACTTTAAAAGACCTGGAAATATTATTCAAATGAGAATTATATCGTAGGTTGATTATTTACTAGAGCTAATTTTACAGTCGCATTTATAGTCGCGTTTACAGTATCATTTTTCTCCTAAAAGATTCGTTCTGTACAAATTCAAAAATATTATCATGCAATTGAATATAAGAAACCATTCTTTATATATAATCAAATTAAACTAACATATCAAAAAACATTTATCATTTGTGCTTACTAATAATACACTCATTTCAATAGTAAACATCTCTATGAATTAAAACAAGTCCAGTGGTATCATATACTACTGGACTATTTAACTTACTATAGATAACTTAGATTCGCTTAAATTAATATAACAATAAAATTTGTCACAAATGATTATCTTAATTATTCACTTAAATATAGATACGTATTCTTATCTAAATTAAATATTATTTTAATTTACTTAATACATATCTATAATTAATTTTATCATTATTAATTTCTATATTCCAACGTTTTGCCCGTTCAAGCCATGAAGGACTTACAAATATTAATGTTTGCGTAGAAATATTTGGTAGTATATAACCAAAGAAATAACGAGCCATCTTAGTACCCATAGACCTAAAAGGATTATCAAGTATAACTAGATTATTATTATTTGAAATCTTAATCATAGAATAATATATAACATATAATAAAATTTGTCCCTCAGCTGCTGATAAATCATAACATGATCTACCTTCTTGATTTATTATCTCTATCTTAAAGTCATTTGTTATAATTAATCTATTTTGACCTAATATATAACCGTTTAATAAATCTTGGGTTATGATTGCTACCTTATTTAATAGATTTTCATATTTTAACTCACTATTTGAATCAATATTAAATATTCCTTCAAATGTTGATTTAAAATGATTTGTATCAGCATCAAGCATGCCAAAACTATTAACATAACTATCAATATATAAGGCCTTAAACATTTCATAAGGATATTCCTTATAAACTTTATTTAATACTATTTGTGGATTATTTAATATTTCACCATTACATTTTAGAATTAATAATTCACTTAAATATTCATTATTATTAATATAGGTACCTCTTATTAGAGTATAATCAGAGTTATCAATATTAAATACTACTTCTATATTATAATTAATATTAACAGCGTCATTAAATAATTGTTTTACATAATTATTAATATAAGGTGTTCTATCTTTTGTCTTTAAATATAAACCATATAAAGCATATTCTAATGCCTTACATATTGTAGTCTTTCCACTATCTTGTTCTCCTTCAATAAGTATGTAATTTTTAGATTCTGTTGTAGTTAAATCAAAACGATTACTACCATTAAAACATCCTATATTATTTAAAGTAATAGATTTAATTTTCATGATTATTCCCTTTTTATTTTAATTATAGTTTATAAGTTAATGTATTCCTTAATATTATATTTTAGTAATGATTTTAATGATCTAGTATTATCTTCTTAAGAAAATAAGCTCCGTATAAATATATGAAGTATATCTAAATATAAGGAGACAACTAAACCAAATTCAAGTTAATTATTACAAAAACTTGAATTTGTATTGCTTTTATACAAACTTTATTTTAAAACTCAAATTTATATTATGCCTCTAAATAGACATTAAAATTCAATTCTTATCTATGATTAATTATAAAATGATTACTAATATAATTTAATATAGTTCTTTTACTAGTAGTAAATTCATTACGATTTAATGTTTGAACTCCATTATGTCTTATTGAATAAAATCCTCTATCATTAAATAAAATAAATATCATTTTATCTAATTTAAATTCATTTATATCAGTTACGCCTTTATTCCTAATTGATTGTACAATAGTTGAAAAGGCATTTACTATATCATTATCATCAATTATATGACCTTCAGTATCAACGAGATCATTTAAATTAAATAATGACTTAAAAGCATCTTTTAAATGAGTATCAGGTTTAATTAAATAATTAAATCTTGTATCAGATTCTTTTAACAAATCACACATTAGAGCCATACCATATTCATAACTCACATGATATCCAAACGTTATATGTCTATCTAAATATTTTTTAATTCTTGTTATATCATGTATTTCATATAACTCATCAAAAAATTTATTTTTGCATCCAGCATTATCTACATTTCCATTCTCATCACTATAAGTTCTAACAATGAATACTGCATAATAGATAACATCTTTAATAAAACGATACGCTAAAGGTGTTTCACTAGTAATATGCATATCATCTTTTATATTTTTTAATGTATCATGATGAGTTTTAATAAAATCACGTCTATAAATACAACCATCATTAGATGGTATAGAATAAAACTCTAAAAATGCTTTAGGGTCAAAATTACATGTGGCATCTTTAATATGCATTTTATTTAAATCCCATCTAACTGTTTGCTCCATACGAGTTTGTTTTGAATTTTGAGCGTGGAAAAGTAGTTCTAAAAACAATCTATTTGCAACAGGTTCTACACCTTCAAAATAGAAGGCATTATTAGAAGTTGCATCAAGGTATATATCAGCGTAATTAATACCAACTTCTTCGGCTGCATGATAGTATTCATTTTTAATATATTCGTAGAATTCTCTACCATTCCAATTTTCTAAATCATAATTATTAATATTAAACATATTTTTATCCCCCATTTTAATATTTATTATCTAACTCTTATAAATAAAACTTTGAAATTTCTTCTTGGTTCATTTAAGTTAGAAAATTCAAATCTAGTATTACCTTTTAGATAATATTAGTGCTTTGCTTATGTCAATAGATAATTGACCCTACTTATTAATTCAAAACTGACCCAGGTAAACCACCTATTTATTTAGCCATTCTTTAGTTTCTTTTAGTCTATAAGATTCACCTTTGATGTTGATTACATGA
>CAVGEZ010000047.1:12129-14466 GCA_963628445.1 uncultured Eubacteriales bacterium | reverse complement strand
TTATAATAATTACTTTTTAATAATACATCACTTGTAAATTTGATATTATTAATAATAAGTCCTCTTTTTTTAAGAATATAAATTTGTTCACTAATTGTCGTCGCTTTAATTGCCCCCATATTTACCCCTATCTAATAAATAAAAGGTCGGCTTTAGAGGAAGCAAAATTCATTGCCAAGTAAAACCTCTACGAAACCAACCTTACTAATCAGCAAAATTTTATAATAGTTAGCATTAAATATCAATAGTAAACATTATTTATACATCCATTTTAATTCATCAAACATAAAAAGACTGTTACATTATATTCAATATCATATTAAAAGACGCTGAATACTATAACAGCCTTAATTGTATAAATTTAAATATCTAATATTTTTTCTACTTCATCTATATTAGTCAAACTTGATGATGTACCTTTAGATAATTCAGATATTAATTTAATGACCGCTTTAGTTCTTTCATACTCATTTATATCTAAAATTACATACTTTTCTCTTCCATTTTCTTCTATAAAAACTGGGTCTCCAACTCTAATTTCATCAAAGACTTTATTATAGTCTTTCAAGTCTGATATAGGTTTAATATTTTTCATATCAATCACTCCTTCATTAATTAATACTTATATTCATAAGTAATAAAATCATCATTTAAAATAAATATCTTTTCATTTCTTGAATTTATTCTTGATTTCAAAATATTTAATTGAGCAAAATAATTAAGTATTTTTAAAGCACCTTGTTTAGACATATCACTATGACTAAACATAACAAAACCTTTATGAGTAAACCATCCACTCTTACTATTAATTATTATACGTTTTAAATAATATAACTCTGTAGTAGTTAAAAATTCACCATCTAATCTTAGTCTTTCATTTATTTTTTCAATATTCATATAAGTTAAATAATAATTAATTGAAATCTTATAAATATAAGTTAAAAAGTAAGTTAAATCGTTATTTGAATTCCTTGAATCTTCTATGGCATTATAATAGTTTGTTTTATCATCATTAATAGCTTCACTTATAAATGTAGGCAAGCTTTCTTCGTTTCCACATAGATAACTAATCCATAACGAGCACATTCTTGCAGTTCTACCATTATAGTCAAAATAGGGATGAATATATACTATGTAGTAATGAACGATAAAAGGTAAATATATATTATTCTTATCAATATGTTTATTAACATATTGAAATAAAGAATCCATACATGGCTTAATGAGTTCAACGGGACATCCATCATGTCCTCCTATTACTACCATAGAGTCTCTATAATAGTTTTTAGGAATATCACATAGATCTAAGCAATTAAGAGTTAGTATTTTATATAATGAATATAGGTTATCTTCATTAAATTCAGGTTTAGATTGAATAAATTCTAATCCTTTATACATATTAGATATAATTTGTTCATTATTATCATTTATCTTTTTAGAAGAAATAATATCTAATATCTTTTTTCTAGTAGTATTTACTCCTTCTATTTTAAGAGTTCCATCAAGTTCGGAAGCTACTCTAGATAATATATTATCATTAATTAGTAATTCATTATTTATGTAATTAAAATAATCAGTTGTATAATTAGATAATTCTTTTGAATTATAAAAGTAAATATATTTAGAGTTAAATGTTTTTAAATCTAATATTGTTTTATTACTAGAGTTATAATTTTCTTTAAATTGAATGTATTCATTTAATTGGCTATTATTAAGTAAATAACCATAGTTCTTATTTAATCTTAAATCTTTATTATTAAAATAATGTCTTGATGTAACACTATCTATTAATATCTTTTCATAATCCATATTATCACCCTCACCCATATTGTAAACTACTTCGTAAACCAAATCAAATGTTTGTTGTAAACTACTTCGTAAACTATATTAATTTAACTAATATACTAATCCCAATCACTTAAATATCTCTTAATTAAGAATGCACAAAAATATGGAAAAGTATAAATATTGTTACTTACTCCTATATTAAAGTCTCCTAATTTTATTCCATGTTTAATATCTGAATAAATATCATTATTAATTAACGTACTTAATGATTTAGATTTATTTAAATTAGACTTTACTTCTACTGGTATTAATTCATTTTTTGACCTTACAAAGAAATTTTCTTCAAGTTGTGAATTTTCTTTCTTATAGTAATATAGTCCTAATCCTTGTTTTGTAAACGCCTCAGCTATAAAGTTCTCATATAAAGCACCCTTATAGACACCTAGGTTCTTATTGACCCTTAAATCATCTTAAGCCTCATTATCAAGAGATGAGACTAATAAACCTGTGTCTCGATAATATAATTTAAATTTAGATTCATCTACATTT
>CAVGEZ010000047.1:9811-11882 GCA_963628445.1 uncultured Eubacteriales bacterium | reverse complement strand
TTTGTATTTCTAATGACTTAGAAAAGTTATCATTAGCAATATAATTCTTAACTACTAGGGGCATGCCTCCTAATACTAATATTCTAAGAATAGTTTTTTATATATGTTAAGTTCGAGTTCACTAAACGGAACTTTCGTTTTTCTATGGTTTAAAATATCATCAATTTGTGTATCTTTATAACCTAATGCCCATAGGAATTCTTCAAAATCTTGGGAATACATTGTATAGTCCGTCTTATATCCTACACTATTACTATGTATCTTCTTATAATTAATTCCTAACATAGATCCACTACAAATAACATCGTATTTAGAATCTATCTTAAAAGATTTTAAACTGTTTATCACATTTTATGTAGAAGTCTTGAGGTGGTTTATCACATTTTATGTTGATAATACAAAATTAACTATGTATTAGTCTTATATCAAGCCCATATTTATTTCCTCATTCAAGGCTTAATTCAACTTAATCCAAAATAGCATAATTTTAGCCAATGGTCCAAAAATATTCCTTTTTGAATGCTTTAATAGTCCAAAAATATTCCTTTTTAGGATTTTATGATGTAAAATATAATAAAATAATTAAAAACTTTTAGGAGGAATATCATGATTAAAAGAAAAATATATGACGTTTTAAGAGAGTGGAAAAATAAAGAAAATAAATCAGCCTTAATTATCAAAGGAGCACGTCAAGTTGGTAAAAGTTACATTGTCCGTGATTTTGGTAAGAATTGTTATGATAATTATATAGAAATCAACTTTTTAAAAAATCCTATATATAAAAATATATTCAAAGGTAGTTTAGAAGCTAAAGAAATTTTCAAACGAATAAGTGCTTATATACCTAATGTGAAAATAATTCCATTTAAAACTCTTTTATTTCTAGATGAAATACAGGTATGTCCTGAAGCTAGTACTGCAATTAAATTTTTAGTTGAAGATAAATCTGTAGACATTATATCCTCAGGTTCTCTTCTAGGTTTATCCTATCTAGAAGATGATGATAGCTACGTTTTAGAACCCACATCTCTTCCAGTAGGGTATGAGGAACAAGTGACAATGTATTCTCTTGATTTCGAGGAATTCTTATGGGCTAGAGGATATGATTCAAACGCAATTTCTTATCTAAAAGAATTTTATGACAAAAGCGAGGAGGTTCCTCATGAATTAAATGAAAAATATTTAGAGCTATTTAGAGAATTCATAGTAATTGGTGGAATGCCAGAAGTTGTTCAAACATTTATAGATACCAATAGTTTTAGTGAAGCTGCGCGAATACAGTCTAAGATTTTAGCTGATTACCAAGATGATATTTCAAAGCACGCTAAAGGCACTTTAAAAGTTAAAGTAAGGCAATGTTATGACTCCATTCCAAAACAATTAGCTAAAGAATATAAGAAATTTCAGTATAGTGTAGTTGAGAAAGGTAAAACGGCTAAAAAATTTGAAAGCAGTATTAAATGGTTATGTGATTCAAGTTTAGTAAATAAATGTTCTAACGTAAGTGAGGTATATATACCTCTTCTGGCATATGAGATAGATAGCGAATTTAAACTCTATATGAACGACACTGGTCTTCTTATGAATTTATATGGTAATGAAGCTAAGCTTGCAATATTAAATAACACTCTAAAAGGTAATGCAAAAGATGGTATTTATGAAAATATAATCTCTGAATTGTTATTAAAGAAAGGATATAAACTATATTATTATAAAACTCAAACCTCAACCATGGAAATTGAATTTTTAATTGAAAAGAATGGGGAGGTTTTACCTATTGAAGTTAAAGCTGGAAATGATTCCACTCCTTCATTAAATAGTTTCATTAACAAGTATAAGCCTAGCGTTGCTTATAAATTAATAAATGGAAATATTGGGATAAATGATAATAAAAAGGTAATACCTCATTATATGGTTATGTTTTTATAAATAATATGTTTTTGTTTCATACTATTTTATTTCTATTTTAAATTTATCATTTGTTATCTAGTCATTTTGTTAGATAAATCACGTTTTATCTATGCTTTTTCGTTATCTATATCACGTTTTAGCATAGATAAAACGTTAGATG